>JBATJK010000098.1:0-2749 GCA_049668445.1 Gemmatimonadota bacterium | reverse complement strand
GACTTGAATAACTGATGCCGGCGGAGAACCGCTGTAAACGGTGTCACATCGAGAGAGAGGGTATCATGAGAGTTGGCTTGGTGCGTAATGTAGGGCTCAGCATTACCGCGCTGGCTGTCCTCGCTCTGGGGGGGTGTAATGACAATCCCCTGAGCTTTGACGTCAAGGACACGGTGGGGATCCAGGTGAACCCGTCCGAGATGGTCGTGGCGGCCGGACGGACGGCTGCGCTGGAGAGCCGCGCGGTGAATCAGGGCAACGAGCCCACCTTCGACGCCGTTGCGGCCGCGGTGGACCCCGTCTGCGGACCGGGATCGATCACGGTGGTACCGGACCCGGACGCGCTCGAGATCCAGCCTCCCGGGCTGTTTGACGTCACGGGTGGATCCGTTCTCGGTCAGACCTGCATCGTGTTGACCTCCGGGTCCAACACGGCACAGGTCGATGTGACCGTCGTGGCGGACGGTGTCGCGATTACCGCGCCGGCTGACGGTGCCGTGTTCCGAGCGGGCGAGACCGGTCAGGTGGTGGCCGGGCTCACGGACCGGGACGGGAACGCGGTCGGACCGTACGTCGCGGAAGATGCGGTGTTTACGTCGAGCGATGCCGATGTCGCGGATTACACCGACGACGCGGGCAGCTTTTCCACGGAGGTGGCTGGGCCGGCGACCCTGGGAGTAACCTGGGCCGGACAGGCTGCGAACGGTACGGCAGGACTGGGAGTCGTTCGCTCGGACGAGATTGCCATCGAAGTCATCGCGAACGTGCCGGCTTCGGCCGGGCTCGATAACGGGGACGACTTCGGGGCCGTCGCGGGCGGTGAGACCGTACAGGCCGAGGTGCTGGTTCTCGATCAGTTCGGGAATCAGAACACGGACGAAACCGAGATCACGGCCTGCACCGTTCTGTCCAGTGACCCGGCTGTCGCCACGGCGACGTGCACGCTGGACCTGACCAACTCGGTCAACGTTTTGGTGGACGTGACGACGGTGGCTCCGGGAGGAGCGGACATCAGCGGTACAGTCACTACGAGCGAGGGCGTGTTTGATTACGGACCGGCTTCCATCGTCGTGCTGGCGCCGTCCGTGACGGGCATCTCGACCCCGACCGGTTTCGTGGGTACGGAAGTGACGATCAGCGGAGCGGGTCTCGCGGCCACGGGTTTCGACACCGAGGTTCTGATTGATGGGGCGTCGGTCAGCGGTGATGTAGCCGCTCCTGGCTTCGTCGTGTCGGTCACGGAGACGGATGTCGTGATCCTCATGCCCGATCTTGGCAACGCGAACGACGCTTTTGAGGTCGGTATTTCGGTCGGTGGTGTCGTGGCGGCAGAGACGTTCACCTACACCCAGCTGGCCGACGCGAGGCAGGACGAGCCGGCGAACGACAACCCGGCCACGGCGACGCCGATCACGTTCCCGCTCGATGCGGTGGGATCGTACGAGGGCATCGACGTGGATGACTTCCACCTGTTCACCACGACGGGACCGGCGACGATCGTGATCGACCTGGATTGGGATGATCACAGCGTCGACCTCGACATCCTCGTGACGGACGAGGGCGTGACAGCGTTCGTGTGCTTCGACGGAGCCACGGGCGCCGCTCCCGAGACGTCGGTTTGCGAAATTCCCGCGGCTGGGAACTACCAGCTGTGGCTGAACAACTATTCAGGAGCGGACCACCCGACTTCGTATCGCGTGAAGGCGGTGGTCCAGTAACACCGGCTCCGGGCGCCTCGGCGCTTCGGACAAGCACGGGAGTCCCTCTTAGCGGGGCTCCCGTGCTTTTTTGCGGCTGTGTGCGATGCACTCGAAGCGGTTGACGGAACAACGCGGCTCGGCTCGGGCCGGTGAGCCTGTTGCGGTGGGGCTCGGCTCCAACCTCGGTGACCGGCTGGCGCACCTGCGTTTCGGCCTGGCACGCGTCGGGGCCTTCCTACAGGATCTCACTGTATCTGCGGTATACGAGACGGATCCGATCGGCTACCTTGCGCAGCCCCGGTTTCTGAACGCCTGTTGCGTGGGCCGAACGGGCCTCTCGGCACGGCAACTGCTCTCAGAGTTGCAGGACGCTGAACGGGCGGCCGGACGACGCCCCTCGGGTCCACGATATGGACCGCGGGCGCTCGACCTGGATCTCTTGCTGTTGGGTGCGGAGGCGTTCGAATCTCCAACGCTGACGGTGCCCCATCCGCGGATGTCGGAGCGCGCCTTCGTCCTCGTACCGCTGGCTGAGATTGCTGCGGACTGGCCTGTTCCGGGCACACAGGGGCGGGAAGCCTCCACGGTCTCGAGGCTTGCCGAGGCGGTGAGCCGGAAGGGAATCACCAGAACGGAGTTGACGTTGTGAGGTTCGTTCCGAATAGCTCAAGAACACAGCGACGGACGTCCGGCTCGCGGTACAACGCCGTCGCGGTCGCCCTTCTCACCCTCAGCCTCGGGGCCTGCGATGGGGCTGGCGCGGCAGGGGGTAATGGCGCGGGCGATGTCACTGCAGACACCGCCCTGCGCCGTCTCGCGGCGGATCTCCTCCCGGCGGCAGAGATGCGCTCCGGCCTTCTCGCCCGCGGCCCGATCCAGCTGGCCACGCGCTCGAGGGAGGACCTGGAGGCCTTCCTGGTGGCCCAGATGGCTGAACAGATGCCACCGGATCGCCTGGAGGCCGTGGTGCGGACCTACGCGCGCCTGGGCCTCGTCCCGGAGACCATCGACCTGGAGCCGCTGCTGCGCTCCCTGCTTCTCGAGCAGGT
>JBATJK010000097.1:0-3376 GCA_049668445.1 Gemmatimonadota bacterium | reverse complement strand
GTCAGGCGGTACAGGAGTGGATTCGCTCGCCATCGATCCGGCCCGCCTCGAGGCGGCGATGCGTGAGCGGAGAAGTGCAGACGAGGCGGAGCTAGCCGCCCTGGAGGGGATTCCGCACGTACGCGTCACGTATGAGGAAGACCTGCTGAACTCCGCGAATCACCAGGCTGTCAGCGACCGGGTGCTGGAGTACCTGGGCATCGAGACCGCTCCGGTCGAGACCCGGTACGTGAGGACGAGCCGGGGACACGTATCCGACTACGTCTCGAACTACGAGGATGTCCACGAGTACTTGAGCAGTACCGAATTCGCTCCCTACCTGCCACCTGCCACAGCTGGCTAAGTCCGACCCGATTTCAGTCGGACCTTCGGATCACCGCCGTACCGTAATCCGGTCACCCGGATGGATCCGGCTCGAACTCAGCCCGTTGATCTGCATGAGCTGTGTGGTCGTCACGTTGTATCGGCGGCTGATGTCCCACAGCGTATCCCCGCGCCGGACCGTCACGCTCAGCGGGCCCGACCCTGATGCGGTAGCTCCACCTGCCGGAGCGGCACTGGCCACCCGTGTCGGTGAGGCCCCGGACCTGGGGATGATGAGGCGCTGGCCGATCTGGAGACGCTTCGGATTCACGTTGTTGTTGGCGGCGCGAATCGCGGTCACACTGGTTCCATAGCGACCGGCAATGTGACCCAGGGTCTCTCCGCGCTGCACGCGGTGTTCGAGCCAGGTAACCCTCTCCGAAGCCGGAACCTCGGCGTAGGCAACCACGAACCGCTCGCTCGTACCTACGGGTAACCGCAACTCGACCGCCTGATCCGGTGGCGTTACCCGGCGCGGATAGTGCGGATTCAGCATGCGGATGTCGTCTTCGCTCACTCCCGCGGCGTCCGCGAGAACATCGAAGCTGGTCGCGTCCGGCACCTGAACCGTTTCGAATTCGAGCGGTTTCTGCGGCACTACGTCGTCAAAGCCATACTTCTTCGGGTTCTTGGCGATGATCGCCGCGGCAACCAGCTTGGGGACGTAGTTCCGCGTCTCGCTCCGCAGCACACGGGCGTCTGCCAGGTCATAGAAATCCGTCGACCCCGTCTTCTTGATTCCGCGGCTGACCCGACCGGAGCCCGCGTTGTACGCGGCGGCCGCCAGGTACCAGGACCCGAACTCCTCGTACAGGTCGTCGAGGTGAGCGATCGCGGCGTCCGTTGCCTTGAACGGGTCCCGCCGTTCGTCCACCCAGAAGTCGATCTGAAGGTCGTAACGCCGGCCTGTCCCGCGGATGAACTGCCACATTCCAGCGGCGTGCGCCCGGCTGTAGGCGTTGGGGTTCATTCCGCTTTCGATCATGGCCAGGTACAGCAGATCCTCGGGAAGCCCGGCAGCCCGAAGGCGTGTACGGATCATGTCTTCGTAGCGCCCCGCGCGTGCCAGGTACGTGGCGAAACGGTCGTGCGCCTTGACCGCGAAGAAGTCGATCCAGCGCTCGACGGCCTCGTTGGTTTCCAGGGGAATCTCGTAGCGGGCGGCATTGGCCGGATTGGTGCTGAGCCCCAGGGGATCGGCACCGAACAGCAGGTAGAACTCCTCGCGCTTCACTTCGTCGAGGCTGTCGACTGCCTCGTTGGCCTCATGCTGCGCATCGGCCAGGCGCTCCGCGTCCACTCCCTCAGCGGCGGCCTCGGCCAGGGCTACCTCGTCGGCCTGCGAAGCCGGTTCCACCGGCTGCGCCGCGGCAGTCACGGGATCCATGGAAACGGGTTCCGGATGGGAACTGCACGCAGCCAGCACCCCCAACGGGATGATCAGACTAGCCGGCCTGATGTGCATCCCCCAACCTCGCCTCTTCCCCTCCATGGAACTTCCTCCTGTCTACAGCCTGTAGTTTGGCGCCTCACGCGTGATCACCACGTCGTGGGGGTGTGACTCCCTCAAACCCCCGGCCGTGATCCTCACGAGATCGGCATCTTCCTGCAGTTCCTCCACCGTCGAAACGCCGCAATATCCCATACCACTTCGCAGACCACCGAGAAGCTGATACAGCGTATCGGCCACGGGGCCCTTGTAAGGCACCCTGCCCTCGATTCCCTCGGGAACCAGCTTGCGGCTCTCGGTTGACTCCTGAAAATAGCGGTCCGCCGAGCCTTCCTCCATCGCCGACAGGGATCCCATGCCCCGAATCAGCTTGAATCTCCTGCCCTCCAGGAGAAACGCCTCGCCCGGACTTTCTTCCGTACCTGCAAGCATCGAGCCGAGCATGACCGTCGAGGCCCCGGCGGCCAGAGCCTTGACGATGTCGCCGGACTGTTTGATCCCGCCGTCAGCGATTACCGGGACGTCCCCTGCACCCCGGGCCGCATCGATGATCGCGGTGATCTGAGGTACTCCCACGCCGGTCACGACCCGGGTCGTACAGATCGACCCTGGCCCGATGCCTACCTTCACCGCGTCTACACCTCGCTCGACCAGCGCCCGGGCACCGGCTTCGGTGGCCACGTTGCCCGCGACCAGCTGGATGTCCGGCAGCGACTCCCTCACTCGCGCGGCGGCATCGAGGACACCCTGTGAGTGACCGTGGGCCGAGTCGATGACGATGACGTCACACCCCGCTCCCATCAGCTCCCGGGCACGCTCCACGTCCTCCCTGGCGGCTCCGACCGCGGCCCCGACGAGAAGGCGTCCATGGTCGTCCTTGGAGGCGTTCGGGTGAGCCCGCCGCTTGAAGATGTCCTTCACCGTGATCAGTCCGCACAGCGAGCCCGCGGCGTCCACGACCGGAAGCTTCTCGATCTTGTTCCGCCGCAGAATGTCTTCTGCCTCTTCCAGCGACGTGCCTTGGGGTGCCGTGACCAGACCGTCAGCCGTCATCACCTCCCGGACCGGCCGGTCCAGGTTCACCTCGAAGACCAGGTCGCGGTTGGTCAGGATTCCCACCAGCTGGCCGGCAGACTCGACGATCGGAACGCCGCTGATCGAGAACTCACGCATCAGAGCCACGGCTTCGCGCAGGCTGGCGTCGGGGCCGAGCGTGATCGGATCGAGGATCATTCCGCTCTCGGAGCGCTTGACCCTGTCCACCTGGGCGCATTGCGCCTCGACGGGCATGTTCTTGTGAATGATCCCGATTCCACCATCCCTGGCCATGGCGATGGCCATCCGGTGCTCCGTCACGGTGTCCATGGCCGCCGAGACGAGCGGAGCCGTGAGCATCGTGGTCCTGGTGAAGCGGGCGGAAATGGAAACGTCGGCCGGATGCACGCGCGAATGGCGCGGAACGAGAAGTACGTCGTCGAAGGTGAGAGCTTCCCGTATCACTCGAGTTTCATTCATGGCGGCGAGCCCGCTCTCTATTCCGTTGCGTGGTCAAAGACGCAGCTG
>JBATJK010000096.1:0-1928 GCA_049668445.1 Gemmatimonadota bacterium | reverse complement strand
CTCTCGCGTCGTCCCCTGTGAGATGCACCCGGGCAAGGACGGAACCTCCGCCACGTAGATCCCGTCTTCGTCCTGCTGGATGAGCACTCGGTATCGCATCTCGCGTTTCATCTGCCAGGGCATCTCGATCCTCCAATCTAAGGTCGTTTGATTGAGAATCGCAGTCCCTGCTCATCAAAAAGTCATTCGACGCTGTCCGAGCCGGACTCCAGGGCGCAGGCCGGGCTCCCGAAACCACAGCCAGTCGGTTTAGAACGTCCCCGCCCAGGTCAGGGTCTTCCACACCAGGATGAGCGCCAGGAACACGAGCCCCCAGCGCATCACGCGCCGGATCTGGTTGAAATCGAGGGCGCTCAGGTCCAATTGGGGCCGCTCGCCCCGGCGTTTCTGGAAATCCGAGAGGTCGTTCATGACGGCACTGCCCTTCCGATATGCAGCTGCGCGGCTGCCGGGATCCGTTCCCGAGTGCGGTGTCCTCGCAGTCTGTATTCAATATAGCGGGAGTCGCCGGGAGGCACCCGCGAGTCGCCCGTCACTTCCTGACCGACGGGGGTCGACTGGTCCTGCTCATCCTGTCGGGAGCGACGGTTGCCGGGCCTCAGTCACCTGACGCGATCTCCCCAGACATCCGATCCAGAAACGCCGGCTCCGCCTCGGCCCAGTCTCGACGCAGGATCGCGAAGGCCGAATCGCCGGCGACTCCTCCCATCCGCGCCAGCCTGCGCAGAGCGTAGCTGCGCACGGCAATGGCCGAGGGAGCGTTGCTGATCCAACCGAACGGCGCGCGTGTCATCGGCTCGTAGATTGCCCTCGCCGAATCTGGCATTCCCAGGGCCTCGTAGGCGTAGGCCGCCGGGGCCCGAGCTCTGAGTCCCGGCCCACCCGCCCTGGAGAGGATCGGCTCCCGGCCGATCCGGACTGCGTCTTCGAGGCGCCCCTCGGCAACCGCCCGCCAGCCCAGGGCCTCGAGCGTCTCGATCTCGTCGTTCAGACTGTCCGTTGCAATGGGTGCGCCGCAGTCCAGCCGAGCAGCGGGTCCTTCCACCGGAGGCTCTCCCATGTGGGCGCAGATGGCCGCAGCCACAGCCTGGGCGCGGGCGTGCCCGCGACGCGCGAATCCACTGTCGGGAGGTGCGCCGGTCAGAATCACTTCCAGGGCAGCACTGGCACGCTGAGGATCGGCCAGGGCAAAGAACTCCGCATCGGCCCGCTGCACGTGCAGGGTGACCGCCGCCTCGGAAGTGAGGGACTCGAGGGCCCTCGCGAAGGCGGCTCGGCTGGACTGCGGCCTGCCGCGGACAGCCTCGATCGTACCGAGCATCGGGGCATCCAGATTCTTCCACCAGGGCTCGGTGGCCAGCTCCATCGACCGGCCCATGATCTCGGCTGCCTGTCCCCAGTCCGCGCCGGCTGCCGGCACGAACGCCTCTACCGGGAGGGTCGTGTGACCGGTCTGCTCGGCAAAGTTCTCACGCTCAAGGCGGGCTGAAGCCGTGTCGCCCAACCGTGCGTACGTCATCGCGAGATTGATCGACGTGGCGTAGGGATCCGGGTCGTAGGCACCCTCTTCCGCGACGAGGCGACGCCACTCCAGTTGTCCGTCGAGAGCGGTCCGGGGATCGCCCGAATCGAGGTGCGCCAGGTTCAGTTCGATGTGATAGAACTGCGGAAAATCCGGATCCAACCGCATATCCGAAGTCGGAGCCTCGATCTGCTGACGGGCGAATCGAACGGACTCCACGAAATCCCGCTTCCCGAGCTCGAGCCTGCTCATCTCGGCCAACCCCTGCTGACTGGGCGTGAGCCGATCCGTGAGATCCCACAGTCGCTCCATCGGAGCCAGGTGGTCGCCCATGGTGTTCTGTCTGAACATGGCCAGGTATGCCCATCCCCACGCGAAGGTGGAGTCGATCGCCAGCGCCTGCTCC
>JBATJK010000095.1:0-1759 GCA_049668445.1 Gemmatimonadota bacterium | reverse complement strand
GGATCAAACGTGTTCGGGTTGTTACCGGATCCGCCGGCCTCGTGCCAGCGATCCGGAATCGCGACCGGGAGCAAGCAGTTGATTCCGCCCGCCGGGGCCGCCTCGGCCGTCGCCATGGCCGCGATGTTGACCTCGTCTACACCAAACACCTTGGCGAAGAAGGTCGGTATGGCATTGCCGCGCTCCCGGTTCCGATACACGAAGACGCTCACCGTGAGCGCGTCGGTGTCGACTACGATGTCGTCTTCCAGCACGGATACCGATTCCGACCGGACCGTATTGCCCGCCGCGAACTCCGTGGCCAACTGACGTGCCAGAGCGGCATTCCCCGGTGACCCTATGAATGCACCTGCGCCGGCCAGAGCGGCCGCGTCGGCTGCGCGCTGAGCCTCGACCCGGGCCGTGGTCATCAGGCCCACATCAATCGAGAGCGCCACCACCGAAGTGAGGGCCAGCATCGAGCTGGCCACGACGACGAGCACCGAACCTCGCTGCCCCCGAATTCTCCGCTGAAGGGCCCGATACCGTGCCCATGCGTTGTGGGTCATTTCTCCACTCCCTGCAGTTGCGACCGGGTTGGGCGGCCGTAATCGACGTGCTTTCTCGGGTGGCTTCAGGGGCGAGAATCGTGCTCGAAAGCCTTCGAAGCGGCGTCGGTGGGCATACGACGGCCATAACTTATTTGTTGGCAGTCTTTTGCTGGACGTTGAGGCGAATTCGTCAGCCGACTTGCTGGTCTCGCGCAGGCCGAATCGGACGCTCAATGCCCGCAATCAGTGGAAGATACCGCAGAGAGTAGCACTTGGAGATTGGCATTTCGCGGTATTACTTCGCCCGGTACTATGCCAATAGCTCGCAACTACACGTGAAATGCCCGTCTATTTGACCAGCAGCACCGGGACCTGGGACAGTATAGCCACCTGGTGGCTCAGGGTCGCGAAGCCCGTGGGGGCGTCAGAGATCTCCAGGCGACGGGAGCTCATCACGATCAACTCCGTGGGATTTTCCTCCGCATGCGCCAGGATCTCGCGCAACCGATTTCCGTACGAAACTCTCTGGATCACGGTGACCCCGCTGACTGAGAGCGGGTGGGCCATCTGATCCATCTCCACCTGCGCACGGTCATGCAGGCGCTGGTAGAAGTCTTCCAGCTCGTCGAATGGCAGGTCGAGCGTCTCGATCACGTGCAGCAGGGTGACCTCCCCGTCTTCGCCGGCGAGGCGGGAGGCCGTCTCGAGAGCCCGACGGTTCCTATCGGTGAGATCGACGGGTACGAGTACATGGTCGAACATGGGCTGTCTCCCGCGACCGGGGCGTGGAGTGAACCGTTCGACTGACGCTAGTCCGCTTCGGCGGCAGGGGCAACCTGCCGCCGGACCTCGCTCCTGCCGTCGGAGCGTTCGCCCGCGCCGGGAAAGCCGGGAGGGTCGTCTCCCTGGTACGGTGGCACGAGTTGCGGACGGGTATCCGCTGCCGTGGCCGCCTGGGACAGGATCGACTCGTACAGGTCGGCGTGGCGAGTTGCCTCCAGGCTCAGATCGTAGTCCTGGAGTACCGCGGAACGGCATGTGCCTGACATGCGAAGACGCGCAGCCTCGTTCTGCAGGAGAAGCGCGATTCCGTCACGGAAGCCGAACACGTCGCCGGGCTCGGCCAGGAAACCGGTCTCACCGGGCCGGACGTGATCCGGGACCCCGCCCACCCGGAACGAGACGACGGGAGTTCCGCACGCCTGGCTCTCGATCGACGAGAGTCCGAA
>JBATJK010000094.1:0-2478 GCA_049668445.1 Gemmatimonadota bacterium | reverse complement strand
GTTACACGCCTTGCTGTGGAGCCAGGCGGTCCAGGTGTCCCGAGAGGCCCCCGGCTCGTACGGTTTCGTCCTGTTCGTCCAGTCGCTGAACGAGGTGATCGACCTGCACGAAAAGCGAGTGGTCGCGGGTATATACGATCGGTTGCCGGGGGGCGTGTGGGGCGTGCTGTATGCGGTGGCGATGCTGGCGATGCTGGCGACGGGCTATCACCTGGCGCTGACCGACTCCCGCCGGTCGATGACGAGCGTGGCCCTGGCGATCGCGTTCTCCCTGGTCATCGGGCTGATCGTGGATCTCGATCGACCGCAGTCCGGGGCGCTCACGGTGGGGCAGCAGTCCATGGTAGATGTGCGGGGGAGCATGATCGAAATGAGCGAGGTCCCATGACCTTCTACATCCTGGCAGGGATCGCCTACCTGTTCTCGTTGGTCGTGAAGAAGAAGCTCGACGCGACGTACCGCAAATGGGGCAGCGTGCGGAACTCCGCCGGAATCACCGGCGCCGGCACGGCCCGCAGAATCCTGGACGCCAACGAGATGCGGCGAGTCCCGGTGGAGGCCGTCGCCGGAAAACTGAGCGATCACTACGATCCGCGTTCGAAGACGCTGCGGCTCTCGGAGGCCGTCTACGCCACCCCTAGCGTGGCCTCGCTGGCGATCGCCGCTCACGAAGCCGGCCACGCGATCCAGGATCACGTGGACTACAAGCCGATGGAGATCCGCACGTTCTCGGTTCCGATCGCCAACGCCGGCGCCCGGTTCGGCCTGCCCGCCGCGATCGCGGGCTCGTTTCTGGGCATGCCGTGGCTCGTACAGGTCGGCATACTGGCGTACGTGGGAGCGCTGCTCCTGCAGTTCCTGACGCTCCCCGTCGAGTTCAACGCGAGCAAGAGGGCACTCCAACAGGTCGAGGCGCTGCACCTGGTGGACGAGACCGAGGAAGAGGGCGCCCGATCCGTGCTTCGCGCCGCCGCGATGACGTACGTAGCCGGCGTGGCGTCGTCCGCCGGCTACATCCTCTACCTCGCCCTGGTAGGAGGACGGTCGGTGCTTCGAAAGCCGCGGGTCTGAAGCGGCGTCACATCAGAGGGATACCTGAAGGGAGAAGGACCATGCGTTGGCATCGATGGCTGGCCGTTTCACTCGCCGGTTTCGCGGCAGCGTGCTCCGGTGGCTCCGGCAGCGACGACACTGCGGCGGAGACGGCCGCGCAGGACCCGCAGGACCAATCGGTCGAGTGGCTCTTCATACAGAACGCCGAATCCGTGTCGCTCGCCGATGGAGTGCTCACGCTGCGCGGCGTCAGTCCCACGACCCTGTTCTTCTCGGATCGACCCGAGCGGATCGCGGGCCACGGGCTGACCGCGGAGTTCGTCACGTTCTGGCAGCAGGCCAGCGATGACGGGTTCGGCGCGGATCCGCCGAACGCCACGCTGGCGATCGTCACGGAAGACGAGGCCAATGACATCGTGCTCACCCTGATGGAGCCCCAGTTGGACGGTAGCACGCTCACGTACGCGGTCACGGTGCTGGAGGGCACTGATTCGGTGGAGGGCGGTCCGTCCTCCCTGTTCGTCGATCCCGTGGGCATGCCGCTCACTCCCGTGTCCGTGGCCGGCGTGTCAAGACGGACGACGCGTCGCACCGTGCGGCGTATCGCGTACTGAGAGGGATCCCCGTGAGAGTCAGAAAGGTGACGCATCGGGCCGTGCGGCCGGGACTGCCGCTGCTCCTCCTCCTCGTTCCGCTTGGCGGGCTTCGGGGGCAGGCGCTCGAGCCGCGCCTGCTCGCTCCGGCGCCCGTGGGGATGAACTTCGTCGTCCTGGGCTAAGGGTACTCGACCGGGAACGTGCTGCTGGACGAGTCGCTTCCCCTCGAGGGCACCGAAGCCCAGCTTCATTCCATCACCCCGGCCTACGTACGATCCATCGACTTCTTCGGCCTGTCGGGCCGGCTGACCGCCGCGGTTCCGCTGGCGAACGGAAAATGGAGCGCGGAGATCGATGGGCGGGATTCCAGCACAGTGCGAACGGGATTCGGCGATCCGCTTGTCTCGCTCGGAGTGGGCCTTCTCGGCGCCCCGGCCCTGCGCGCCGCGGACATGGCCACGTACCGCCCGCGGACCCTGCTCGGAGCCAGCCTCAGAGTCAGGGTCCCGATCGGCCAGTATAACAACTCCAAGTTCTTCAATCTCGGCACGAATCGCTGGAAATTCGTGCCAGGAGTCGGCGTGGCCCAGTACGTGGGACGCTGGGTGTTCGAGGCTCATTTACGCGCGTGGTTCAGCACGACGAACCGAGATTTCTTCGGCGGGAACACCGTGGCGCAGGACCCATTGTTCGGCTTCCAGCTGCACGCCGAGTACGCGTTCAAGCGAGGCCTGTGGGGCGCCCTCTCGTTCGGCCAGAGCTTCGGCGGGGCGACCACCGTGAACGGGGTGGAGGGAGACAACGCGCAGACCAACAACCGGTTCGGAGC
>JBATJK010000093.1:0-11929 GCA_049668445.1 Gemmatimonadota bacterium | reverse complement strand
TCGAACGGGCGGACAGCCTGGCCTTCGATCTTCACAAGTGGATGCACGTTCCCTACGACGCCGGGTGCGTGCTGGTGCGCGACGCCGAGGCACACCGGTCCACGTTCTCGGCCGACCGGAACTACCTGAGCCGGTTCGAGCGAGGCACGGGCGCAGGCGATCCGTGGTTCACGGACTTCGGGCCCGAGCTGTCCCGCGGCTTCCGGGCCCTCAAGGTGTGGGTGACCCTGCGTACGCACGGCCTGGATCGCCTGGGCGAGATGGTCGAGAAGAACTGCGAACAGGCGGCGTGGCTCGCGGCTCGCATCAAGGAGAGCGAGTCATTTCACCTGGCCGCGCCGACCTCCCTCAACATCGTCTGCTTCCAGGCCGAAGTTCCGGGCGACGCTCGGATCGACAGTGACGAACTCAACCGCGAGATCGTGATGCGCGTGCAGGAGCGGGGGATCGCGGTGCCGAGCAGCGCAGAGATCGACGGAAGGCTCTGTATCCGCGTGAACATCACGAACCACCGCACGCGGCGTGAGGACCTTGAGATCTTCCTGGCAGCGATCGAGGAGATACGCCAGGAGATCGTGGAGGAGGCATGAGCCTGGTCGACTGCGAGGCCGTTGTCGCAACACTCGAGCGAACCCCGTCCGCCCTGCGCGCCATGCTCACCGGGCTGCCGGCCGAGCTCGTCCACGCGACAGAGGGCGGAGAATCCTGGAGCCCCTTCGACGTCGTCGGTCACCTGATTCACGGCGAGAGGACCGATTGGATTCCTCGACTGCAGATCATCCTCGCTGAAGGGCGCTCGGACTTCGAGCGCTTCGACCGGTTCGCGCAGTTCGAGGCCAGCCGGGGGAATTCGGTCGAGGACCTGCTCGATGAGTTCGAAACGCTCCGCGCCGCCAACCTCGACACGCTTCGAGAGATGCTGGCCGAGGGGATCGACCTCGACGCCGAGGGCACGCACCCGGAGTTCGGTCGCGTGACCACCGGAGAGTTGCTGGCCACATGGGCGACGCACGACCTGGGTCACATCGCTCAGGTGGCTCGCGTAATGGCGAAGCACTTCGGCAAGCACGCCGGTCCGTGGGCCGAGTACCTGCCGATCCTGCGCGACAGACGTTGATCGCTCAGCCGAGTGCTTCCATGGCCCGGAAGTAGACATCGTCGGGGATGTCGACCTCGCGCTTCCAGCGGGCGCCCGCGGTGTAGAAGTTGGGATCGACCCCGCGGCTGCGATTATCCGCGATGAGCGCTGCCACGGGATCGGGCGGAAGCTCGGGCGCCTTCGGCGGCCGCCCCATGTGTGTCTGCCCCCTCGGATCGATGAAGGCCGGATTTCCCTCGGCCCACCACTCGACGCTCCAGCCCTCGTCGTGCAGCAGCCGGTGATGATGATTGCAGAGAAGGAGCAGGTTTGTCAGAGCGGTCTCGCCTCCGTCTGCCCAGTGCTTGATGTGGTGCGCGTCGGTGAACCGGAGGCCGCAGCCCGGGAAGCGGCAGCCCCTGTCGCGCACCTCCAGTGCCCGGCGCACGGACGGCGGAATGGTGCGGGTCTTTCGGCCTACATCGAGCACGGAGCCATCGCGAGCGTGGCCGATCTCGACCACCGCGGCGTCGCACGACAGGCGCCTGGACGTTTCAGCTGAAACGCGTGTGCCATCCTCGAGCTCCGACTGGCCGAGGCCGCTACCGTCTTCCTCGAGCGTGTCTGCGTCCACGTGCAGAAGCACCTGGTAGCGCTCGGCCTTCGTGCCGCTCACGGGAGCACTTTCTCCGAAACCAGCCGCCATCGCCCGCTCGGCTATCAGCGCCAGCGCATCGGCCCTTCGGTGCGCCGCATCTTCGAAAGACGTTTCAGCTGAAACGCTTTTGGGACCCTTCTCGCGGTAGAGAGCGTCGGACGCTGCCTCGACCGCTCGCATCAGCAGTGCTCCCACCTCGGGGGTGAGTCGGCCCTTCACCGCGTACATGCCCTCTTCGTCCAGAAGGACAGAGAAACTCCGGCTCTCTAAGCGCTCCTTCTCGCGGTCCGCCTCGTCCTGCCGGCTGCCCAGCTTGAAGCCACGGACCATGCGCTCGAGTTGCGCCGTTGTTGCTCCCCGGGCGAGGTCGAGGAGATCTGTCTCGTTCTCAGGCGTGGCTACCCGGGTGAGGGCTCGGACGGCCGAGAACGAGAGCTCGCCCCGGCTCATCGAGGCACTGGTAAGAGGCAGCTTCACCAGGGCCCGGGCCGCCCGGACTCTCTCGCGGCACGCGCCGAGGTCGAAACCGGTACGAAAGGCCAGCCAGTGAGCGCACGTGCGGTGGCCTCCGATCTCCCAGCCACGCAGACGGTCGTACTCAGCCACGAGCGTCAGGAAACGGTGGTCGCCCGCGTGGAGGTGGGCGGCCAGGAATACGATCTCTTCCTCGATCTTCTCCAGGGCCTCACGAGTGTCAGCCTCGCTGAAGGGGACGGGACCCGGCGCGGAAGAAGATGCAGGGGAGGCGTACACACGCGCCGTCTCACGGACGCGCAGTGCAACTGGGGCAAGAGTGGCAAACTGGACCATCGATCGTCATCTCCGGTGTCGGTCAGGAGGATTCGGCATGTATACCGAATATACACCGAAGACTACAACGAACTCTCAACGATTCGCGTCGAATCGGAGCCCAAATGACGTCAAATCACAACACAATCTCAACGGCTAAGCAGGCAGCGACGAGAGGGCGCGGGCCCGAACCGACCTCGCCAACCGACCAATCCCCGCTACGGCCAGATTCCCCTTCTCAGCGTCACGTCGGCCACCCGCTTCACGGCCAGGATGTAGGCTGCCGTACGCAGGTCGATACTGGCGAGGGCATCATTGCCGCGACCCAGCTCCTTGCGAGTTGTGGCGATCTCGGACAGCGTGCCGTTGATTCTCTCGCGGGTGTCGAGCACGGAATCCGTGGCCCGTGTCATCTTGCGGAGCAGCTTCGCGTTGACTTCTTCCTCGTCCCACTGCTCGTTCTCGATGTTCTGCACCCACTCGTAGTAGCTGACCGTGACCCCGCCGGCGTTGGCCAGGATGTCGGGCAGGACGGGGATGCCCTTCTCGGCCAGAATCCGGTCGGCTGCCGGAGTGGTCGGGCCGTTGGCGGCTTCGGCTACGAGCCGCGCTTTCACGTCGTCCGCGTTGTCAGCCCGGATCTGGTTCTCGAGCGCTGCGGGAATGAGGATGTCGCACTCGAGTGCGAGCAATGCCTCGTTGCTGATCTCCTCCGTACCAGGAAGCCCGACCACCGAGCCCGTTTCCTTCTTGTGAGCCACGGCCTCGTCGGGATCGAATCCCTCGGCGCTGAAAATCGCTCCACGGGAGTCACTGCCCGCGATGATCTTCGATCCCTGCTCCGCGTACAGCCGGGCGGCGATCGAGCCCGCATTGCCGAATCCCTGCACCACGACCGTCGCTCCGTCCACCGAGTCGAGTCCCGGTACCAGGCCACGAGACAACGCGTGCTGCGTGCAGAACAGGCAGCCCCGCGACGTGGCCTCGTTGCGGCCGAACGAACCTCCCATTTCCACCGGCTTCCCGGTGACGACGGGTAGGTTGTTCCGGCCGGAGTGCATCATGTCGTAGGTGTCGAACACCCACGCCATGGTCTCCGCGCTCGTGTTCACGTCGGGCGCCGGCACGTCGGTGTGCGGCCCGATCGCGTCGCCGAGTTCCGCGATGAAGCGGCGGGTGATCTTCCGCAGGTCGTCCTTCGTGAGTTCCTTGGGATTGCAGATCACGCCGCCCTTGGCGCCTCCGAACGGGATGTCCATCACCGCGCACTTCCAGGTCATCCACGTGGCCAGCGCCCGCACCTCGTCGGCGGTCACGTCCGGGTGGTAGCGAATACCGCCCTTGCCGGGACCCCTGGCCCGGTTATGCAGTACCCGGTATCCGGTGAAGTTTCGCACCGTTCCGTTGGACGTTTCGATCGGAAACTCGGTGATGAGCACGCGTTCAGGCCGGACCAGGTAGTCGACCAGTCCCTTCTGAAACTCCGGCAGGTAGCGGATCGCGTGCTCGAACTGCTGTTGCGCGATGTGGAATGGGTTGAGGTCTTCGTGGACGGGGGCGGCGGACGCGGAGCCAGTCATGGCAAACCTGCCTTGGTCGGGCGTTCTCACGGCAAGAGTGGGGGGGCGACATCAACAATGTAGTCGGGCGCGCCTGTGAGGGGGAGCGTCTGCGATCGTCGACAGGAGTCGCCTTTATGCAGACCGCTGAAGAACCTCCTGCTCCAGCCGGTCTCCGAGGCGGTCCTTCTCGCGTTCCAGGTCAAAACGCATCTGCAGGTTCAGCCAGAATCGGTCGGAGGTGCCAAAATACCGCGCCAGGCGCAGGGCCGTGTCCGCCGAGATCGCCCTGACGCCATGCACGATCTCGTTGATTCGGCGTGGAGGCACGCTGACATCCTTGGCCAGCCGATACTGACTGATTTCGAGCGGACCAAGAAACTCCTCCAGGAGAATCTCTCCGGGGTGAATTGGCTTGAGCTTTGCTGCCGGCACGCATGGCCTCCTAGTGATAGTCCACGATCTCGACGTCGTACGCGTCCCCGCCCCGCCAACGAAAGCAGATTCGCCATCGGTCGTTGACGCGAATGCTGTGCTGCCCGGCCCGCGCGCCGCGCAGGCGTTCCAGGCGGTTGCCGGGCGGCACGCGCAGATCGGCCAGCTGCTGGGCTGCGTCGAGGATGAGAAGCCTCCTCAGGGCTGCCCGCTGGACGGAGGCTGGCAACTTCTTAACCGTTTCCCGGGCGAACAGGCGTTCGGCCGGGCGGTTGCCGAAACTCTTGATCAAGATCACGACCTATTAGTAACGCGGTGCGTTATTAACGTCAAGCGTTATTAATGAGCGACGCGGGTGGAGTGACGACCGATCCCGACCTGACACTGAAACGACAAAGTGGCTGGTAGCGTCATCGGACGATCAACCGACCTCCCTGGCGCTGACCACGCAGTCAGCCTGACGCTCCGAGACCCTCGCGGCCCTTCCATTATTCCGATCGTCCTCTATAATGGGGCCGAATAACGGGCCAAATGATAGTGATTCTCATAAAGGAGGCCACGTGCCCAGGACCGTCGTCATCACAGGATGCAGCACCGGATTCGGCTATCTCGCGGCCCTTCGCTTCGCGCGCCAGGGAGACCGGGTCTACGCCACCATGCGCGGCGTGGACGGGAAGAACCACGGACCCGCCAGCGCTCTTCGAAAGGCAGCGGCTGACGAGGGAATCGACCTGCGCGTACTCGAGATGGACGTCGCGTCCGACGCCTCGGTGAACGCGGCGGCGGAGACCGTTCTGTCCGAGTCCGGAGCCCCGGACGCCGTGATCAACAACGCGGGCCAGATGTACATGGGCCTGACCGAGGCATTCACCCCCGATGAGCTGGCCCGGCAGCTGGACGTGAACGTGGTGGGGATTCACCGCGTCTCGAGGGCCTTTCTGCCCGCCATGCGCGAGAACGGCGACGGCCTCGTGATCAACGTCAGCTCGGTGGCTGGTCGCTTTGGCGCGCCGCTGTTCGGCGTTTACCACGCCAGCAAGTGGGCGGTTGAGGGCTATTCGCTGGGCTTCCGAACCGAGCTCGCCTCGGCCGGCGTGGATGTGGTCGTCGTCGAGCCGGGCCCATTCACGACGGAGCTATTCCCGCGCACCCCACAGCCCGCGGACGAAGAAGGCCGAGCCGCGACCTATCCAGCCGCTCTGCACGCGGCGACGGAAGGCATGGGTGCCGCCTTCGAGCAGCTGTTCGCGAGCGACGAGGTCAACACCGATCCGGACCTGGTCGTGAACCGCTTCATCGAGCTGGTAGACATGGCACCGGGCACGCGGCCCTTCCGCAGCCTCGTCGGCTTCGACTTCGGCGTGGTGGGTCCGATGAACGACGCCGCTGAGCCGCTGTACAGCCAGTTGTACGAGGCCATGGGGCTGGCGGATGTGGCGGTGATCAAGCCCAGCTGAAGCGACCGGCCCAGGTCCGGTTTGCCTTGAGCAGCACTCAGTCTCCGTCCGGGGGGCAGGCATGGCACGCCTGCCCCTCAGGCGTTTCGGGAGGCAGTCTTCAGGGCGTCTTGCCATACTACCATATATATTGCAATATGTGGCATGGCCACGAAGAAGGTGACGTTCACGCTGGATGAGAAGACCATCGCGCGCCTCAACCGGGCGGCCGGGTACCTGCGTATCCCCAAGAGTCAGGTCATACGCGAGGCGATCGGGGAGTACAGCGCCAATCTGGGGCGGCTGAGCGAGGAAGAGCGCGATCGCATGCTGAAGGTCCTCGACGAGGCCCTTGCCGCTTGCCCGACTCGACCCAGGGAAGAGGTCGATCAGGAGCTTCGCGACATTCGCGAGGCCAGACGAGGTGGCGGACGGCGCACTCCGTCCGAGGATTCGTGATCGTACTCGATACCTCCGTGCTCGTCGACGCCCTTTGCGGAGACATGAACTCGGAGCCGGCGATCCGCGCGGCGCTGATGCGGAGCGAACAACTGCTGCTTCCGAGTCTCGTCCTGTTCGAATGGCTTCGCGGTCCGCGCAGAGAGCGCGAGCTCCAGACCCAGGAGGCACTTCTACCCTCCGATCGGGCGTTGCCGTTTGGAAGCGAGGAGGCTGCAGAGGCCGCGCGCCTGTACCGCGGCCTCCCTCGGGCGCGCGGCAGGGAAGTGGACCTGGCGATCGCGGCCTGTGCCATCACGTGGGACGCGGAGCTGTGGACGCTCAATCTCGGTGACTTCGCGGACATTCCCGGATTGAAGGTCAGTCTGCCTGGCTGAGCCGGGCCGTCCTCTGCTGGCTCGTCGCCCAATTCTCCCCTAACTTCGCTCTCGTTCCCGGCCCCAGGCGGGCCTTCCTCGCCGATTTACGAGAGCCATGACCGCAGATCAGAAGCTGTCTTCCGGCGCCGGCGCCGGCCTGAAGCCACCACCCCCGGCTGCATTCCGGTGGGCCGTGCTGGTGGTCATCAGCCTGGCGATGTTCGGCAATTACTACGTGTACGACGCGATCAGCCCACTGGCGGATCTGCTCCGCGACCAGCTCGGCTATTCGGACAGCCGGATCGGGACCCTGAACGCGATCTACAGCTTCCCGAACATCATCATGGTCCTGATCGGCGGGATCATCATCGATCGGATCGGCGTGAAGAAGGGGACGCTACTGTTCGGCGCCCTGTGCTTCATCGGGGCCGTCGTGACGGCAGCCACCGACCGGTTCGTCGTGATGGCCGCCGGCCGTCTGATCTTCGGGATCGGCGCCGAGTCGCTGATCGTTTCGGTCACGGTCGGGATCGCACGCTGGTTCAAGGGGCGCGAGCTCAGCTTCGCCTTCGGGGTGAACCTCACGATCGCCCGGCTCGGTTCGTTCCTGGCCCTCAACTCTCCCACCTGGGCGCGGCCAGCATACGAGAACTGGCAGACTCCGCTCCTGATCACCGTGGCGTTCGCCACGTTCTGCGTGGTTGGCCCTCTGGTGTACTGGGTGCTCGAGGACCGGGCGGAGAAGCGCTACGACCTGGGCGAGGCGGGGGAGACGGACAGGGTGGAATGGGCGGACCTGTTCAGCTTCGGCCGCTCGTACATCTGGGTGGTCCTGCTGTGCGTGACCTTCTACTCGGCGATCTTCCCGTTCCAGACGTTCGCCATCAAGTTCTTCCAGGACGCGCACGGGGCGACACGGGAGTCCGCCGGTTTCCTCTCCAGTATCATCACCCTGTTCTCGATGATCATGACCCCGGTGTTCGGCCTGTTGGTGGACCGGGTAGGGAAACGTTCCCTGTTCATGATGGCCGGGTCGCTGATGCTGGTGCCCGTCTACCTGATGATGGCGTATACGTCGGTGCCGCTCGTGGTTCCGATGGCCATCATGGGCATCGCGTTCTCCCTGGTGCCGGCGGTGATGTGGCCGTCCGTGGCCTACCTCGTGGACGAGGCCAAGCTGGGGACGGCGTACGGCCTGATGACGATGATCCAGAACATCGGCCTGTTCGGTTTCAACTGGATGATCGGGTCCGCCAACGATTTCGCGGGCGCCAGCGCCACCAACCCCGGCGGCTACGCGCTCGGGATGTGGATCTTCTCGGTCCTCGGGTTCCTCGGGTTCTTCTTCGCCTTCATGCTCAGGCGGGAGGAAATGGGTCCGCATTCGCATGGACTGGAGACGATCACCGTGAAGTCCACCCGCGAGGCGGAGGGCCACTAATGCGAGTCGGCGCGGGCGGGATTCCGGCCCTGGCGGTCGCGGCACTTCTTGCGCTTCTCGCGCTGCCCGCCGCCGGGTGCGCTCAGACAGAGCAGAGCGCGCCGACGGAATCCAACGCGGCCTCGACCCTGACCGGGTCGATCACGGACGTGGCCGGGATCGAGGTCGGTCACCACACCCTGGCCGAGCGTCCGACGGGGTGCACCGTGATCCTGTCCCGCGGCGGTGCCGTTGGCGGAGTCGACGTCCGCGGAGGTGCACCCGGCACCCGGGACACGGACCTCTTGGATCCGGTGAACCTCGTGCAGGAGGTCCACGGCGTGGTCCTCTCGGGCGGCAGCCTGTTTGGCCTGGACGCAGTGTCGGGCGCCGTCCGCTGGCTGGAGGAACACGGCACGGGCCTCGACGCCTGGGGCACGATGATTCCGATCGTTACCGGCGCCATCCTGTTCGACCTCGGGATCGGTGACTCGTCCATCCGGCCTAGAGCGGACTGCGGATACTCGGCGGCAGAAGCGGCGTCAGGCGGCAACGTGGCGCGCGGCAGCATCGGAGCCGGAGCCGGGGCGACGGTCGGCAAGCTGGCCGGCATGGACCGGGCCATGAAGGGTGGAATCGGCACCGCGTCGATCGAGCTTCCGGGCGGAGTCGTCGTGGCGGCGATCGTGGCGGTGAACGCCGTGGGCGACGTGGTCGATCCGGCCACGGGGGAGGTGATCGCCGGGATCCGCACCGAAGACGGAACCGGGTTCACCGACGCCCGAAAGCTGATCCTCTCGCGCACCGGCCTCGTCGGCGCATCGGGCGAGAACACGACCATCGGGGTCGTGGCCACGAACGCCACTCTGACAAAGGCGCAGGCCACCAAGCTGGCACAGATGGCGCACGACGGCCTGGCTCGCGCGGTTTATCCGGCGCACACGCCGTGGGACGGCGACACGATCTTCTCTCTGGCCACCGGAGAGATCGAAGGCGAAGCGGACCTGATCGTGCTGGGCGCGGTTGCGGCCGATGTCGTGGCCGAAGCGATCCTCGATGCGGTGCGGTCGGCGACCGGCCTCGATGGCCTTCCGTCGGTGAACGAATTCTCCGGATTGCGTTGACGAGTCGTTGAACGCCACCCTCTTCTTCCTGCTGCTCTACTCGGCCGGGCTTATTGCGCTCGGCCTGTGGATCGGCCGGCGGGTGACGGCGACGGAAGGTTTCTTCGTCGCCGGTCGGCGGCTGGGTCCCGTGCTCCTGTTCGCCACCGTGCTGGCCGCTAACATCGGCGCCGGGTCCACGGTGGGCGCGGCCGGGCTCGGGTACCGGGACGGACTGGCGGCCTGGTGGTGGGTCGGTTCCGCCGGGATCGGCACCCTTCTCCTCGCCTTCTGGATCGGGCCGAGGATCTGGCGGATCGCCAAGGAACACGACCTGTACACGGTCGGCGACTACCTGGAGCTCCGGTACGGGCCGAGCGTGCGCGGCATCGTGGCGACCCTCCTGTGGCTGGCGACCCTGGCCATCCTCGCCGGGCAGCTGATCGCGTTTGCATGGATCCTGGACGTGGTGGCGGACGTCCCGAAGTGGGCCGGGTGCCTGATCGCGGGCGGCGTGATGACGATCTACTTCGCCGCGGGAGGCCTGCTCACGTCGGCGTGGGTGAACCTGGTGCAGCTGGTCGTACTCGTCATCGGGTTCGCGATCGCCCTGCCGTGGGCCCTGGCGACCGCGGGAGGCTGGGAGGCGATCGTCGCGGCCGCCCCCGCCGAAACCGACTACTTCGGCTTCTGGAAGTCCGGCCGGTCGAGCGTCATGTACATGGCCCTCCTGGTGCCGGCGTTCATCATCTCTCCGGGGCTCATCCAGAAGGTGTACGGGGCGAGGGACGGTCGGACCGTCCGGCTCGGGGTCGGGCTGGCCGCCGTGGCCCTGCTCGTGTTCGCGGCCGTGCCCCCGCTCCTGGGAATCATGGCGCATGCCTTCGCGCCGGACCTGGCGAACCACGAGCTGGCGCTGCCCGCCGTTCTCACGCTGGGCCTCCCGCCTGCGATCGGGGCGATCGGGCTGGCGGCCGTGTTCTCGGCCGAGGTCAGCTCGGCGGACGCCATCCTGTTCATGCTCTCCACGTCGCTTTCGGAGGACCTGTACAAGCGGTTCGTCCGCCCGGAGGCGAGCGACCGACAGGTGCTCGTGGTGGCGCGCTGGGCGGCCGTACTCGGTGGAGGCGCGGCCGTGGCCCTGGCCCTCGGCCTCCCGTCGGTGATCGGTGCGCTCAGCGTGTTCTACACCCTCCTCGGGGTCAGCCTGTTCGTGCCGCTCGTCGTGGGACTTCATTCGCGGCAACCGGGCGTGCCCGAGGCCATTGCCGCGATCGGTGCGGGCGTGGCCGTTGCCCTCGCCGCAAAACTCGCTGGTATTTCGGGTGATTTCGCCTGGTACGCCACGTGGCTGGGCATCTTCGCCTCGGCCACGATCTTCGTGATCGTGTTCGCGGTCCGGGGAATGAGGCGTCCGTCAAGAAACAGAGAGAATCGATCATGAAGCTCGTCCTCGATCGTCCGCTGCAGGCGCTCTTGCTTGCGGTCCTACTGACCGCGCCGCTGGCGTGCGCCGACCAGCAACCCGCCGATGTGGATCAGATCCCGACGCCGGAAGAGCGAGCGACCCTCGTCGAGGGCCGGATCCTCACCTCCGTGCAGGTCGACGGGCGACCCGAGGCGGCATTCACGCTTCAAGAGCGCATGGAGTTCTACGGAGTGCCGGGCGCGAGCGTCGCGGTGCTGAATGACGGCAAGATCGAGTGGGCGCGGGCCTACGGGGTGAGCGATGTGTCGACCGGCGAGCCGGTGGATGAGAATACGCTCTTCCAGGCGGCCTCCATGTCCAAGCCGGTGGCGGGGGTCGCCGCGCTACAGCTGGTCGAGGAAGGACTCGTCGATCTCGACACGGACGTCAACGAGTACCTGACCTCGTGGAAGGTGCCCCCGAGCGGCGCCGCGAACGGGGAGCCGGTCACGCTGCGCCGCCTGCTCACGCACTCGGCCGGGCTGACGGTGCACGGATTTCCCGGCTACGCCCGCGGGGAAGACGTCGCGACGACGATCGAAGTGCTCGATGGATCAGGACCCGCGAATACGGACCCGATCCGGATCGACATCGAGCCGGGCACCATCCACCGCTATTCCGGTGGCGGTTACACCGTGATGCAGCAGCTGATCGAGGACGTGCGAGGCCAGCCCTTCGCCCAGGTCATGCGGGAGTACGTCCTGGATCCGGCGGGCATGACGGAGAGCACGTACGAGCAGCCGCTCCCCGACAGCCTGTGGTCGCGGGCCACGACCGGGCACCGGCCCGGAGGCGAGCCGGTGGAGGGCAACTGGCACACGTACCCCGAGATGGCGGCCGCCGGTCTGTGGACCACGCCCTCGGATCTCCTGAAGTACGTGGACCAGATCCAGCGTGCCCGGGCCGGCGAAGAAGGCCTCATCCTGTCGAAGGCGATGGTGGACCAGGTGCTGACGCCGGGGGTCGGCGGTCATGGACTGGGTCCGGCGCTGATCCAGGAGGGCGCTCTCCGGTTCGGGCACGGTGGGGCCAACGAGGGGTTCCGCGGCGCCTTCCAGGGCTACGCCGATTCGGGACGCGGAGTGGCGGTTCTGACCAACAGCGACACCGGCGGCGCCCTGATGGAGGAAGTCCTGCTGGGCGTGGCCGCCGTCTACGGCTGGGA
>JBATJK010000092.1:0-2485 GCA_049668445.1 Gemmatimonadota bacterium | reverse complement strand
ATTCCATGGATCGCCGCGGCCCCCGAGGCAGGAGGCGATCAGGGCCGTCTCTTCTCCGCACACATAGGCGCCCGCGCCCATCTGGATCCGGATATCGAAGTCGAAGTCCTCGCGACCGAGGACGTTCTCGCCCAGCAGCCCGTCTTCGCGTCGCTGCTGGAGCTGGGCCTCGAGAAACGGAAGCAGGTACTTGTACTCGGCCCGCAGATACAGAATACCGTGCGCCGCGCCGATCGCGTATCCGGCGATGGTCATCCCGGCGAACAGCCGATCCGATCGCTCCGTGAGCAGCACCCGGTCCTTGAACGTGCCCGGCTCGCCTTCATCGGCGTTGCAGATCACGTACTTGGATTCCCCCGGCGCATTGCGGGCGAACTCCCACTTCATCCCGGTCGGGAAACCCGCACCACCGCGGCCCCGGAGGCGGGCCGTCTTTATGGCCCGAATGACCTCCTTTGGACTGATCGACAGTGCCTTGCGGACGGCCTCACCCCGGTTGTACGGGGTATAGAGGATCGCCCCCACACCGAGGGCATTGTTGCGCACCATCGAGTGGATCAGCGGGTGGGCGTTGTTTCCATCGCCCTCCTTGTGCACCAGACGCCGCGGATCCATGTGGCGCCTCAGCTCGCGCACGATCTCCCGGGCCTTGTCACTCGACAGGTACGTGACCGGCACGTCGTTGATCAGCGCGCCAGGGGCCTGGTCCGACAGCCCGATGCACGCCGTGGTCTCGAGCGTGAAGGCCCCGTCCTCCGTGGTCTCGCCGGGCCGAATGCCCAGCTCATCCGCGAAGGCGTCGATAACCCTCTGAAAACCCGCCATGCGATCGGGGACGTCGTCACACACCCGGATGACGACCTTCCCCTTCTGCTCGCTGGACAGGAAGGAATAGAAGGAAACACAACTCTCCACGTCGGCCAGCGTCGCGCTCGTCTCTTCGGCGATAGCCACTACCGCCTGCTCGGAGACGCACCCGAACTCGGCCTGTACGGCCCGCGTGATATCCATCATGCGACCGGCGTCGGAGCCATGTTCCCGGCAAATGGCGCTGACGCGCGCCACCAAGTCTTCGCTCATGTCTCGCCTCGACCGCTGTCGATGCCTGGGTTCTCCGCGGGGACCGGAGTCGCCCCGCGGTTCGTGGGTTGGGGTTGCAAGGGAAGGGCCACGGCCGGGAGTCCTGGGTAGTACTACGAAGACCCGTAAGTGAGCATACTTATGCGGGCTTGCGAGGTGCTGTGATCCCTCCGGCGTGCTCCGTACGAGCGTCCGGGTCGGTCTCGGGACATAGTGTCTCTGGTTGCCCGTTAGCGCCCCTCGGAGTTCTTTCCGGGACGGGAGTCGGGCCACGTGAGACGGTAGCGGCCCGGGTTACAACGTGGTATCGTTTCCTCCGCTCGAGATTCAGTGGATTCACACTTCGGATGCCTGTCCGGGGAGAGGCTCGGGATGCTCCACAAGAGGTCTGTAAACCATGTCTGCCGCCGTCGGGCGATGTCTCTTCATGCGCTCCTCGCCGTCACCTTGATCGCATTCGGAGCGGGGGCATGTGCTCCCACCGACCAGGCGCCGGACGACGAGGCGCAGCTCGCGTTCTTCGACAGCCTGCTGGCCGATCTCGGCGGGCCGCAGACCGCGGACCTCAGCCGGGCACAGCGCTGGAGGCTGATCGCTTCCGTGGGCACCGGCCTGCCTCCCGCGAGTTACCGTCTGGAAGACCTTCCCGAGCAGGGCTCTCGCGCCGTCGGCCTGCAGCAGGCGTACTGCCTGCAGTGTCACGGGCTTTCGAGTCCGAGGATGCACAGCTCGGAAGAGTGGCCAATCCTGGTGCGTCGGATGCTGATGCGCGGTACTGCCCTGGGCAGCCGGCTCGGCGGGCCGCAGACCGAGGGAATGGTCGACGGCATGCTGATGGCGGGGCTGAGAACAGCCGAGCTTCCTCCGGCGGAGGACGTGGACTCGCTGGTGGCCTATTTCCAGAGAAACGCGTTCCCGGCAGCGGCCGAATCCGAGATTCCCGACACGCCGGACGGGGCGCTGTACCTGCAGAAATGTGCGGGGTGTCACGACACTCCGTCGCCGGCTGCACACCCGGCGGATGAGGTCAGGGCGCTCGTGGCCCGTATGAGCGCACTGGGGGCCATGCTGGGCATGGAACAGCTTACCGCCGAAGAGCAGTCACGACTTGTTGCATTCATGCAACAGTCAGCCCCATAATCCTTCCGAGACACGTGCATTTCTGACCGGGCGGCCGCGGTAACGAGCGGCTGTCCGGACCTTTACGCGCCTCATCGATTCTGTTGAACCCCCGGCACGCTGCCGTGGCAAGGTTTCTGCACCTGATAATGCCGACGGTTTCCGGTAGCCGGGATCGTTCGGTTCGAAGCTGCTGCAATGAACCGAATGCGGGACCAGCGCCGGCGGAATCAGGACACGAGAGAGCGAGGCTCCTCATGTTGAAGCGTACAGCCTTCCTCCCGAT
>JBATJK010000091.1:0-5613 GCA_049668445.1 Gemmatimonadota bacterium | reverse complement strand
GGGGATTGGACGGAGGTTTCGTCGGAACCGCCTACACGGACCCGTACGTCGAGGCCTTCGAGTACGCGGACGGCTTTCTGCCCACTACGGTCTCCACGGGGTCCGGCCCCAAGGCCACGTGTGTCGCTAATGGAGCGCCAGGAACCAATCCCGACAACACGTACGCGGAACTCTCGGGATGGAGCGGAGACTTCGCCTCTGGAGTGCCCGACCTGGGATCGATGGTGAGGTTCTACAGCCGTCTTTCCTACCACTTCGCGCCATCCACGTTCTTCACGTCGCGAACGGCCCTGTGGCGTGGAGCCCAGGAGCTGGTAGGACCCTTCGAGAACGATGCCATGTTCCGGTACGTGATGGATGACGGAAGCGTCAAGAACAGCGTAGCCGCGTCAAAGTTCGATGAGGTAGAGGCGATTCGGCTGATCGTCACCGCGGTCGGGGACGGAGCCAACCGCTACTCGGTCGAGCGGGATCTGCAGTTCGACATTCCCTTCCGTAACTGAACAGAAGACCGCAGCCAGCCGAGGGACCGCTCGAAGCTGCGCGCCGCAACGTCTCCTGGCTGGTCCCGTCTGCTGACTTCACCCAACACAGCAACATCCGGCCTGCACGGGCCCGATCTCGGGGGCGGAGGATGGGATTGGACCCCGCAGCCGGACGGCCGTGACAGCAGACACGCACACGACACGCGCACGACGAGCGAAGCTCGGTCTGGGGGGCAGCAGCGGACGGCGTCCAGTCAAGATCGCGCTGTGGACGCCGTCCGCATTAGAGAACGGCTTATCGCGGCGGGCTTCCTACTGCCAGCGCTCGGCCCAGCTACCCGGTACCTCGGACAGCCCGCCGAAAGCGGCCTTCATCGCCATCTTCATCTTGCACGAGTCGTACAGGAACTTCTTGTTACCGTTGCCGAGGTCGGAGGCCGGTACCGTCTCACCCAGCAACTCGTTGAGACCGGTGATCGTCGTCCCCGCCACCGTCTGGAACCCGTTGCTCGTCAGGTAGCCGCCCACGAGCACGACGCCATCCCACTCGAACGACCCGTTCATGGTCAGGTTATCCTCCACGATCAGCGTTCCGCGGCCACTGTCTCCGGGTCCTAGGGTGATGTCGCCGGTCACGTAGACCGTGGGCCATTCATCGGCGGGCAGCGAGGCGAAGTTGGGCCAGGCGTCGGAAGGGATCTCGTAATCCGGAACCAGAAGACCCTCGTTGACGATCGCGTCCCACGGCACTCCGGTAGATATGAGCAGGTCGAGCGAGGAAGCTGCCTCGAGGACATCGGGATCGCCTTCCGGCACCAGAGAGCCCCCGCCCCCACTCTGCGAATAGCCCGAGGGCGGCACCGCAACGCCGGCCACGTCCGGCTTCGGGGAGTCCGGACAATTCGGGTTTCCGCCGGGATCCTGATCCTCCCCCGACAGGGTTCCCGCATTGCCGGTCTTCAGAAGCCCCTTCCCCGCCGCGAAAGATGCTTTCGCGACGATGGAGCCTTCGCTGTAGATGGCGAGCCGGGAAATCGTTCGGGAAGCGGTTCCGCCCTCGGGCGGGGTATAGGTGGACACGGACCGCACCCTGTACAGAACTCGGTCGTCGGGCAGGTCCAGGATCTTCTCACCCTGGACGATGGCCGAGCCGACGGCGTACGTGAAGGTGTCAGTGCTCGTGGCATGTTCCTTCGTTCCGAGGTACTGCTGCAGGCCCGCGTCCGCCACGTAGAACGCGTTCGTGCCGGCTTCGTGGTTCTCGCTGGCCCGCAACTCCGTTTCGGTCATGACCATTCCGGCGGCCGCGAGGGCCGTAAGACCGACGAGCGCAACGAGGACGATCATCAACGTCGACCCTCGCTCGTTTCGAACGGCTCCCCGCGTCTTCGTCATTCTATGTGGCGTCCTCATTTTGTCCTCACACTCCTCTGGGCCCTGTCTCGTGTCCGCGAGATGCAACTCACCGGCCCATACCGTTGCAACCTCGAGGCCAAAGGGGGTTCGCCACTGCCGAAGTTCGTAACTCTTTGACCAACAATCTTTTGAGGGCTTCATCGTCGTGAGGTGTGTGGGGTTCGTGCGACAGTCGTGAGGGCAGGAATCACCCTGATTCGCCACGTTTTGCACGAGTTGCGCCTGTGAAACTATTGGCCCGAAATCGGCTCCGCGGATACGTTGGCGCCTTTCCGGGTATGCGGTGGGGTCGCATCTCCATCCCGCCATACGCGATCGCGGGACCTGAGCGAACCGGTATCACCAGAAGGGTCAGACATGAAGCACATTGGATTCGGGTTCGGAGCCGGACGGATTGCGTCCATCGGAATCATCGCCGTGGTGCTGACCGTCTCGGCTGAGTCCCTCGCCGCCCAGGAATCAGCCGCAGAACAGGGTTCTTGGCGTGTGCTTCCGCTTCCGCACGTTGACCTTTGGTATCACGGTCTCGCCGTGACCGGCTTTGAAGGATCGGGCCCCGACCCGCTGTATGATCCCTCGTACCGGGCCCGGATCCGCGAAGTCAAGGAAGGACTGGGTGTGTATCCGTCAGCCCTGGACCGTGGCTCTCCGGGATTCGCGGCGGCTTTCCAGGCGGACAGCGCCTTCGAACTTCTACACTTCGTGCCCCTGTACTTCGCCTCGGCCGGACCGGACCGCATGCTGAGCGCCCTGACCCAGGTCGGCGAGACCGGCAACGCCAGGGTGGAGGATCCGGCGGCCCAGTTCGGTGCAGGGATCGTGGCACAGCTTCTTCCCGAGGAGAGGCAACGCGACGTCCTCCTCGAGTTTACCCGCGCCCTTTCCTCGGAGTGGGCGACGTGGTTTGAAGACGCCTGGACCCGGTCGGTGCTGGATCGGAGAGTGGACCTGGCAGCCCTTCAGTCGGTGTGGGACGAGCGCTTTGCCGGGCCGCTGAGGCCCTACCTGGAGCGCCACCAGTTGGACCAGGGGGCCCTGATCGTGTCACCCCAGGTCGGGTTGGAAGGCCGGGTGTTCTCCGGGTCTCCGGCGGACCGGACGGACAACCTGGTGGTCGTGCACTTTCCACCACGAGGGGACCGACTGGAAGCTACCCTTCACTACGCCGTGCGGGAGTTGTGTTTCCCCGCGGCCCGCCTGGCGATGGATGCGGCGGGGCCAATGCCCACGGATCGACTAGCCGCTTCGGCCCGCTCGACCCGCGCCGCCGTTCGGTGCGGGGATCTGCTTCTCGAGCGCGTAGCGCCGGGCGAGGCGGCGGCCTACCGGAGATCGTTCGTGCCCGCGACGGCGTCCGCTTCGGATGAGGCCACGCGCGAGGCCTTCCACAGGGCCTATCCACTGGACGCAGGCCTCGAGGTTGCCCTGGCAGCCGAGATCGCGAACCTCCAATAGCGGGACACCTTGTCCCCAAAGGACGATTCCGCACGTCTGCGAATCGAGACAGGCCGACTCGACCCGCCTCCTGAAACGTTGTGTTTCTGCTCTGTAACTTCCTGTAACGAAACGTAATAGAACTTTGGTACCTGGCTGTCTGCCACGGTGCCAAACCTGCTATCCACCCCCGCTAGTACGCACCCGGCGGAGCATACAGGCCGGGTCATGAGGCTGCGGTCCTCGACCGCGGGAGAGCGCTTCCCTCGCACGGTAGCTTCAACCCCGCCGAAGCCGTGGCACCAGTGAACCAGGCGGGCGAGCCGCCATGGACGGAGGATCCAAAATGATGCGTCGCGTGTTTGCGGGACTGCTGGTAAGCGGCGTCCTGCTGTTTGCCGGAGTGACCCCGGCCCGGGCGACTGACGGCCACTTCCTGCATGGAGTGGGTGCCGTAAACAACGCCATGGGCGGCGCGGGCGTTGCCTCGCCCGTCAGCATTCTCGGCACGTTCTACTTGAACCCTGCGGGCCTGATCGCGTTCGATGGCCTCCGCGTGGAGTTCAGCTTCGAGATGTTCAAGCCGGATCGGACCATCGCCAGCGAAATTCCCGGCTTCGGTTCAGGCTCGACGGTCAGCAAGAGCGAGTTCACTCCGATCCCGGCCATGGGTTTCAGTTACAAGATCAACGATAAGTGGGCCGTCGGTCTTGGAGGACTCGGCATCGGTGGCTTCGGCGTCGACTATGCACAGGACAACACAAACCCCGTGCTCGGACCGCGTCCTCTCGGCTTCGGCCAGGTATTCAGCAGCTATTCCCTGCTGAAATTCACGCCTGCCGTGGCCTTCGCGCCTTCCGAGAAGATCTCGATCGGTCTCTCGGCGAACGTGGCCTGGGCGACACTGACCGTCGATCCGGCTCCATTCGCCTCGCCGGCTGTTACCACTCCGGGACCGCCGCCCGACGCCTACTACTCGCGTGCCACGGGCACCGACGGGTCGTTCGGCTTTGGTTTCCAGGCCGGCCTGCTGTGGAATGTCAAGGACAACTTCTCACTTGGCGCCTCTTACTCGAGCCCCCTGAAGTTCGACGACTTCAAGTGGAATTCGATGTGGGAGAACCCGAACATTCCGCCGAATGCTCCTCAAATGGGATTCGGAACGTTCCGCGAGCTCCAGTTCGGTCTGGACATGCCCGGTTGGGGTAGCGTAGGCCTTGGTTGGAACCCGACGCCTGCCCTCACCTTCGCAGCTGATTTCCGCTACTACTGGTACGAGAGTACGGCAGGCTTCAAGCTCGACAATCCTGACCAGCCGTTCGACCAGTTCGGCGCCGTTCAGGGATTCGGCTGGGAGAACATCTGGGCGCTCGCGACAGGTCTCCAGTACGAGATCAACGACACGTGGGTCGTGCGAGGTGGCTACAACTACGCGCAGAACCCGATTCCCGACGGGCTGAGCTTCATCAACATTCCGGCTCCGGCGATCGTTCAGCATCACGCTACGCTCGGGCTGAGCGTCTGGGTGACCGAGTCAATCGCGCTCGACTTCTCGTACTACAAGGCGTTCGAGAACAGTGGAACGGGACCGCTGTTCGGCGCACCGAGCGGCTCGACCGTCACCAACACGCTGTCTGAGGACGCGATCTCATTGGGCTTCACGTTTGACACGAAGTAAGCGAAGGGCGAGGCCGGTGGCGCGAACTGCGGTTCGGCCGCCGGTCTTCAGTCAATGCACGCACGACTGAATCGGCAACGCGGGGGGCGCTGATCCGGGGCCGTCCAGGCTTCGGACCCCCGCGTGTTGCTTGTTGAATACGGCGGGATCCGTCCCGCGACATGGACTCAAGGAGCTGGTCATGTTCGGAAGACTTACCCGGACCGTCGTCGGCGGTTTGCTGGCCCTCACGTTGTCCTCGGCTGCGGCCGGTCCAGAGGCGGCAGTCGCGCAGGAGGGCGAATACGGTGTTTATCTGAAGCTGGTGGAGAATGCTCCCGGCGGATTCGACGCCACTGTCGCGACCCTGCGCGAAAGCGTGGAGGCCGCCGGCTGGACGATCCTCACGGACTACGAAATGGGTGTTCCCGAGAAGAACTGCTCGTACCGGGCACACGGCATCGCCGCAGTCAGCGACGAGTACGTCGGTCGGGTCCTCGCGTACGGCCCGCGCGCGGCGTTCGCCCTGCCCATCAGGTTCGGCGTATACGAGGATGAAGCGGGCGTTCACGTTGCCGCGTTCAACCCTCTGTCCCTGAACCGCACGATCATCTCCGAGAC
>JBATJK010000090.1:0-9780 GCA_049668445.1 Gemmatimonadota bacterium | reverse complement strand
CCCAGGCGCAGAGTGACCAGGCCGTCGGGTCGTTCAAGAAGGCGGCCGGCGTTTGCCTCGAGGGTCGGGGGTATACGGTCAACTAGCGGACGGCACACACTCAAGCAGGGAGAACACGCATGAGCATCATCGACGGCATCAAGAGCAACGCCAGGACGGCCAGGTGGGTCGGGATCTTCCTGGTGATCGCGGGGGTCGTGTCGTTGTTCGCTCCGCTGGCGGCGGGGGCCGCGCTGGCCACCATGGTGGGTCTGCTCCTGGCCTTCGGGGGCATCTCGCTCCTGGTTCTGGCGTTTCGGGCCGGATCGTTCGGGGACGGCATGATGATCTTTCTGATCGGCGCGCTGACGCTGGTGGCGGGGATCTACATGATGGCTGAGCCGGGCGGCGCGCTGATCGTCATGACGGTGTTCCTGGCCATGTACTTCGCGGTGACCGGGATCGTGGAGATCATTTACGCTCTCAGACTCAAGCCGGTGCAGGGCTGGGGCTGGCTGGTGTTCGGCGGCATCGTCTCGCTGCTCCTGGGGATCATGATGTGGCGCCAGATGCCGCTGACGGCCGCGTGGGCCATCGGCGTGCTGGTCGGCATCCGCCTGATCATGAGCGGTTTCCAGTTGCTGGCCATCGGCGGGGCCGCGGGCGACGTGGCCAACGCCATGGATGACGCCGCCAGCGCCTGACCATGACCGACGAAGCTGAGACCGGGGGCCGGCTCCGACGCTGGCTCCCGGGTTGGGGCAAGTCCGGGAGCCCGAAACGGAGGCGCAGGATGCTGGTAGCGGTCGTTGTGGTCGCGCATCTGATCGGCTTCGCGTCGTCGATCGATGCGGTGTGGAACACCCGCACGTCGCAGGGGGCGATCGCGTGGGCGGTGGTCCTCAACACCTTCCCGTACGTGGCCGTGCCGGCCTACTGGGTGCTCGGCCGAAGCCGGTTCCAGGGATACGTCACGGCCCGACAGGGCGAGGATAGCGAAATCCGACACGTGGCCCTTGACGCGCGGGAGTTGGTGGAGCCGTACGTGTCCTCCGAGTCCGAGGCCCGCTACGTCGAGGCCACACGAGCTGCCGTGCAGCTGGCGAAGATCCCAGTTCTACGAGGAAACGAGGTTGAACTCCTGATCGACGGCGTGGCGACCTTCACCAATATCCTCGAGGGCATCGACCGGGCCGAGGACTACATCCTGTTCCAGTTCTTCATCGTGAAGCACGACGATCTGGGCACCGAGGTCAAGGACCGCCTCCTGGCCAAGGCCAGGCAGGGGGTCCGGGTCTACTTCCTGTACGACGAAGTGGGAAGTAAGGACCTGTCAAAGGAGTACAAGGAGGAGCTTCGGGCGGCCGGGGCCGAGGTCCGCGAGTTCCACACCCAGAAGGGACCGGGCAACCGGTTCCAGCTCAATTTCCGCAACCACCGCAAGATCGTGCTCGTGGACGGTCGTGAGACCTGGATCGGGGGCCACAACGTAGGCGACGAATATATGGGTCGGGACGCCAAGTTTGGAAACTGGCGCGATACGCACGTGCGGATCCAGGGACCCGCGGTGCTCGCCGCTCAGGTGTCGTTCCTCGAAGATTGGTACTGGGCCACAGGCCAGGTGCTCGATCTCAGCTGGACGCCGGATCCGTCGCCGAGCGGCGACGCCCGCGTGCTCATCACTCCGACAGGACCGGCGGACGAGTTGGAAACGGCGGCCCTGATGTTCATCCACGCGATCAACTCGGCGCGTGAGCGGCTGTGGATCGCCAGCCCCTACTTCGTGCCGGACGAAGGCGTGATGTACGCCCTGACACTGGCGGCGCTGCGCGGCGTGGACGTGCGCATCCTGATCCCGGACATGCCGGATCACCTGGCCGTCTACCTGGCCGCCTACTCCTACTTCGACGAGGTCGAGCAGACGGGTGTCAAGTTCTACCGATACACGGATGGCTTCCTGCACCAGAAGGCGATGCTCATCGACGATGTTTCGGCATCGGTCGGTACGGCGAACTTCGACAATCGTTCCTTCCGGCTCAACTTCGAGATCACCGCCACGATCGCGGATCCCGCCTTCATCTCCGACGTGGAGCAGATGTTCGAGGCCGACTTCGCGCGTTCCCGCATCATGGAGCCCGGCGAGTTGGACAAGAAGTCGTTCTGGTTCAAGCTGGGAGTGAAGCTGGCTCGTCTCTCATCTCCGATTCAGTAGAGGTTGCCGTGAGGCTCGACGACGCCGGGAAGACCCGACCATGGCTGACGGGTCTCGTCCTGGCTGCCCTCTGCGTCTTCCCGTCCGCGTCCGGGTTTGCGCAGGAGGCCGCACTGACGGCGCAGCAGGTGACTTCGCAGGCCACCCCCCAGACGCCTCAGCAGCCAGCTCCGCTTCGTCCTCTGGAACCGACCGAAATCGCCGACAGCGTCGTCGCCGTCCGCGCCGTGCTTCGCGATGCATCGCGCGCCGTCGAAGCAACGACGGACCTGGCGGGAATCCAGCAGGGTCTCGGCGCCGTTGGCGAACGCATCGATGGCCTGGAGCGGGACACCCGGCGGCAGATGGAGAGCGATGGACCGAGCTTCGCGCTCGAACCGACGGAGCACTCCTGGGAGCGAGTCGATGACCGACTGGTCGGGTGGTTGGGTGCGCTGTCCTCCAACGCGGCGGCCGTGAGCGCCGTCCTGGACCAGATCGACGCCGAGAGACAGATGTGGGAGATGACCCGGGATTCGACGCGTTCCGGCGACGTCCCGGCGGTGGTGACCCGGGAGATTCGGCAGACTCTCGCGGCGGTCGATTCGGTCCAGGGTCTCGTGCGAGTGGCACGGGATACGATCCTGGAGATTCAGGCGGCGGTCAGCAATCAGAAGGCGCGGGCGGATCAGGGCCTCTCGGACCTGCGCACGGAGATCGCAAGACGCCGCGGGAGACTGCTCAGGCTCGACAGCTACCCAATATGGAGGGTCTTCGACCGCCCCGGCGTGCGCCGCAGCATCTCCGAGCGAACCGTGTCCACCTCGCAGCTGAACTATCAGTCGCTGCGATGGTTTCTCGAGGAAAAGGGAGGTAGCCTGCTCGGGAGCCTGCTGTTCCTTCCCATCCTGATCGTGGCGCTGGCCAGGTTACGGAGCGTCGCGGGAGCGCGGCTCGAACAGGACGACTCGTTTCGGGTGGTGGCTGCCTTCCTCGACCGGCCGATCGCGGCCGGGGTTCTTCTCTTCGGTCTCGTCGGCTATCTGGCCGAGCCCAGCGCTCCGCGCTCCTGGATGGCATTGCTCGGCCTGGTGCTCCTGATCGCTGTTCTCCGCCTGATGCCGCGGATCCTCACGAAGTCAACGCGCTCGTGGGGCTACGTGGCGGCCGCCATCTTCTTCCTTCAGCAGGCCGTCAAGCTGTCCGAGTTCGGCAACCCTGAGAGCCGCTTCCTCCTCCTCCTGCTGTCTCTCGCCGGACTGGGTACCTGTCTGCGCATCAAGAGCTCGGAGGCTCTGGCGACCGCAAAGGTGTCGAGATGGTGGGCTAAGGCGATCGGCCTCAGCGTCCGGGTCGCGAGCATCTCGTTCGCGATCGGTGTCGTCGCCAACGTCGTGGGCGGCGCGGGCCTCGCGAACGTGCTGACCACGGGAACGGTGCACCTGATCTTCGCGGCTCTCGTTTTCTGGTTGGGCGCGGCTGTGGTGCTCACCGCCGTTCGCATCGGTACGTTGACCAGGACGGCTTCTCGTCTTGGTATCGACTCGTCCAGCGCGCCCACCGTTGAACGCATCGCCCGCCGCCTGGTCGGCACGCTGGCGGTGCTCGGATGGGCGAGCACCGTGCTTTCGGGTTTCGGATCGCTCGACCCGGTGATCACGGTCCTGACGAACGTGCTCGCTGCGGGAATCTCCGTCGGCACCTTCTCCCTCTCCGTGGGCGACGTCCTGGTCTTCGGTCTGGTCGTCTGGCTCTCGTTCAAACTCTCGCAGTTGATCAGCTTCGTGCTGGGCACGGACGTCCTGCCGCTCATGAAACTGCGTCGTGGCCTTCCGGCCGCGATCGTGCAGCTGACCCGCTACGCCGTGGTCTTGGTGGGCATACTGATCGCATTCTCGGCTGCGGGTGTCGAAGTCGACAGGCTCACCGTCCTGTTCGGCGCGCTCGGCGTCGGGGTCGGCTTCGGGCTACAGAACGTGGTCGGGAACTTCGCGTCCGGCCTCGTGGTGCTGTTCGGGCAGGGAATCAATTACGGCGACGCGGTGCAGTTCGAAGAGCACGAGGGCGTGGTTCGAGACATCGGACTGCTTCAGAGCACGGTGCGCACGTATCACGGGGCGGATGTGTTGGTTCCGAACGCGACACTGGTCACATCGACGGTCGTCAACTGGACGCGCGAAGACAGTTCCCAGCGCCGCGTGGACATACCCGTGGGGGTCGCGTACGGGACCGATTCGAAGACCGTGATCGATCTGCTGGAGGGGGTGGCGACGAAACACCCGGCGGTCGCCAGGAATCCCGCCCCGAAGGCTCTCTTCCTCGGTCTCGGCGATAGCACGCTCGATTTCCAGCTCAATGTGTGGTTCGCCGAGAGCGACTGGTACAGCGCCAGCAGCGAGGTGCGCATCGCGGCGAACGATGCGCTGAACTCGGCGGGGATCGAAGTCGCGTTTCCGCAGCGTGATCTCCATCTCCGCTCCATCGGAGAGGGAGTGTCGATCGAGGTGAACTCGCGTGCCGACAGCTCGGGCCGTTAGCCCGGTGCCGTAGACACAACAGGAGAGACGGCCATGTACGCGAACCTTGCCATTCTGGCGGCATTCGTTTTCGTCTACGGCATCGTAGCCGGACGAGTCGATCGAATGCCGATCAGTGGCCCGATCGTGTTCACAGCCTTCGGCCTGGTGTTCGGGCCGCTCGGATTGGGTCTGCTGACGTTCGAAGTCGATGGCGGGGGTTTGCGAACACTGGCCGAGCTGACGCTGGCCCTGGTGCTGTTCACCGATGCGGCCGGGGCGAATCTGGGGGTTCTGAAGAAAAGCCGGCAGATCCCGGCCCGTTTGCTTCTGGTCGGGCTCCCGCTGACGATTCTGCTCGGGTTCGCGGTCGGCGGGCTCGTTCTTCCTGGCCTGACGATGTTCGAGGTGGCTATCCTCGCGACCATGCTGGCGCCAACCGACGCTGCGTTGGGAAGTGCCGTCGTGACCAATCCGAAAGTCCCCGCAGACATACGGGAGTCGCTGAACGTCGAGAGTGGTCTCAACGACGGGATCTGCGTTCCGATCCTGTTCGTCTTTCTGGCGCTTGCTACGGGCACGACGGCCGCCGCTGGAGGCTTCGACCTGGCCCTTCGCCTGGTCGCCCGGGAGCTCGGGATCGGCCTGGCCGTCGGTCTCCTCCTGACGGGTGTCGGCGGTTGGGCGATCCGGCGGTGCGCCGAGCTCGGTTGGGTCACGGACCCGTGGCGGCAGATGATCGTCGTGGCCCTGGCCTTCTCGTGTTTCGCCCTGGCCCAGATTGTGGGCGGCAGCGGTTTCATCGCCTCGTTCAGCGGTGGGCTGCTGTTCAGCGCGCTGGCGAAGAAGCACAAGCACGAGCTGCTCGCCACCGCCGAAGGAGTGGGCAGCACCCTGGCCCTGGCCACGTGGGTCGTGTTCGGCTCCGCGGTCGTCGGTCAGATGATGGGGGGCTTTTCCTGGCGCATCGCGGTCTATGCGGTCCTGAGCCTGACCGTGGTGCGCATGCTGCCTGTCTTCCTGTCGCTCAACGGTACCGGGGTGGGCACGAAGGCCCGGTTGTTCATGGGGTGGTTCGGCCCGCGAGGCCTCGCCAGCATCGTTTTCATCGTGATCGTTCTCAACGAACGGCTTCCCGGCAACGAAACGCTGGCGCTGGTCGTGGTCTGTACCGTGCTGCTGAGCATCCTGGCGCACGGATTCAGCGCCAATCCGCTGATCGCGGCGCTAGCAAGTCGCAGCGAACAGTCGTGAAACGCCGACACCTCCTCATCCCGATTCTAGCGATGCTTCTCGTCGCTCTCGTCCCCGGGTCCGCCGCGGCCCAGAAGACGGACACGGTCACTGTGCGCAACGGCGACCGGATGGTCGGCGAAATAAAAGGGTTGGAGCGCGGCCAGCTGGAGTTCAAGACCGACGCGATGAGCACGGTGTACGCAGAGTGGCCCAAGGTCGTTACGATCACGACGGACAAGATCTTCGAGATCCAGCTTGCGGATGGGACCGTCTACTTCGGCTCCCTGCGCGCGGGCTCGCCGGACTCGGTCGTGATCCATTCCGACAGTCTGTCCGTCGGGGTCCCGACGCAATCGGTGGTCGAGCTTCAGCGCATCAAGTCCAGCTTCTGGGCCGCCCTTGACGGGAACATCAACCTCGGGCTCGACTTCACACAGCAGAACGCCAAGACCGACCTGAACCTGAGCGGCGAGGTGCACTATGCCGCGAGAAGGAAGCCGGCCTCCGCCGGCAAGGTCCTGGCAAAGGTCACCGGTGGCTTCGCCCTCACCAAGCTGAGCTTCAATTCGACGCTCAGCCGCCAGGACGACACGGACGACATCCAGCGAGGTCAGGTGACGCTGTCGCACGCGCGCCAACTCGAGAACCGATGGTTCTGGGTGCTAGCCCTCATGGGAGAGCGGAACTCGCAGCTCAGCCTGGATTTTCGGGCCAGCGTCGCGGCGGGCGCCGGCCGGTTCCTCGTGCAGTCGAACAAGCTCGAACTGGGGCTGTGGACCGGGCCCAGCTACTCGCGCGAGCAGTTCACCGGGGAGTCCGGAGACAATACGATTCCGTTCATTATCGCCGCCGACCTTCATTACTTCACGTGGGGAGTTCTCAACACCAGTGTATCCAGCCAGCTCAGCATCATGCCCATCCTGAACCAGTGGGGCAGGTGGCGCATCAACTTCGGCCTCAACCTCCAGCGGGAGGTGCTGAAGAATTTCTACATCAACCTCGGCGTGACCGAGGCCTTCGACAGCGACCCGACGGCCGCTGACGCGAACAAGAACGACTTCGGCTTCACGACGTCGTTCGGGTGGACGTTCTGAGGACCGGTCATCCGGGCCTGGCGAGGTAATGTGATGGACGACACGGCCGACGGAGGAAGTCTGTTTCAAGCCACCGGGTGGGCCCAGCGGCTGCTGGCACGTCTGGGCAGGGTCGCAGACCCCCGTGAAACCAGCCGCTGGGCGACGCTGTTCGCCCTGGTGGTGGTCCTGGTCCCACCGTTTCTCCTTGCCGTGGCAGGCGGGACTGCATGGGGGAGCCGTGTCGACATCCCGTTCCTCCATGACGTGGACACGCTCGCTCGCCTGGGCGTGGTCGTGCCCATTCTCGTTCTTGCTTCGCGGTCGATCGGAGTGCAGCTGGGCGTTGCCTTGAAGTACCTGGACGAGACCTCGCTGGTACCCCCGGCCGACGAGGCGGAGTACCAGGACGCCCGGCAGGACCTCGGACGGCGGGTCGGCTCACGCACCGTCGCGGTGATTGCCCTCGTGCTGGCGATCCTCGGGTCAGCGCTCCTGTTCGTGGAGTCGTCAAACGCCGGATCGACGGCAGGTTCGGACTGGATCGTGGACCCGTCCGGAGGACTCACGCTTGCCGGCTGGTGGTATACCCTGGTCAGCAGGACCGTCATCGCCTTCCTGCTTCTCCTCTGGGCCTGGCGTTACATCGCCTGGTGCCTGTTCCTCAGGCGAGTGGCGCACATCGAGTTGAGGATCCTTCCCGTACACCCGGATCGCGCGGGTGGCCTGATCCCCCTCGTCCAGGCGCACGTCTCGTTCGTGCTGCTCGGGGTTGCGCTCAACACGGCGCTGTCGGGCTCCCTGGCCAACGAACTTCTGTACCAGGGCATGACGGTAGCCGAGGTGCGCCCCGACGTGATTTCCTTCACGCTACTATCGATCTTCCTGCTTTTCGCCCCGCTGACCGTGTTCGTTCGCGGGCTACTGAAGGCCAAGCTCGGTGGGCTCGTCGAATACGGGCGCCTTGGCCACGATCTCTCGGCCGACTTCGACGCCCGTTGGGCCGATGGCGGGGACAAGCTCCTCGACACCGCAGATCCGTCCGCCCTGGCCGACTTTGGCGCCGACTACGATATCGTTCGGGGACTGCATGTCTTTCCAGTCAGTCTGCACCAGCTGGCGGCCATCGGCCTGCTGCTGGCCGCTCCGTTCGGAGCCCTCGTCCTGACGCATGTCTCGCTCACGGAATTGGTCCGAGACATCATCAGCAAAGCCTTCTGACGGAGCGGCATAGCGCATGGAAGCGATAGGAAGCTGGCTGGCCGCGGAGTTGGGGCTCGCACCTTGGATCGTAGGCCTGCTCGTCCTGCCCGTCCTGTCCGTGTCGCTGATCTACGGCATCCGCGAGGTGATACTGGTCGTCGTGTCACGGTTCGCCGCTGGCCGGGCGCACAAAGAGGCATGGCGGCGGGCGACCCGATACGTCGCGGTCGTGCTCAGCCTGGTGGCCGTCGTGACCGCGCTCAACGCCTATGCGGCCGAGATCGCGACCGCGTTGACACCGGACGGCGAGGCTCGCACCGAGCACATCCTCATCGCCGTCGTCCGCACCGTGGGTCTCACGGCGCTGCTGGCCCTTCTCCTGCTCGGCGTGAAGCGCGGATTCGCGACTCTCGACGTGGAGCTCGAGAAACGATTCCGGGAATCCACGGGTATCCGCTTCCAGGGGGTGGTATTCGTGGACCCGGAGCAACTGGCCGACCTGGTGCGGCTGGCTCTCCGGGTCGTTCGCTTCGGCCTCGTCCTGTTCCTGTTCTACCTGTACATTCCGCTCGTCCTGACCGGCATTCCGTGGACGCAGCCGTTCGCGCATCGGGTCATGCCTCTGGTGCTGAAGCCGCTGGCCGGGATCGCACTCGCCATCGTCCGCTACATTCCGAACCTGATCACGCTCATTCTCATCCTGGTCGTGTTTCGGTGGGTCATGCGCCTGTTCCGGACCTTCATGGACGCCGTGGGGAGAGGCGACCTCAAGCTGGGATCGTTCAACCCCGCGTGGGCCGCATCGACCTTCCGCCTCGTCCACGCGCTGGCCATCATCTTCGCGATCGTGCTCATCTATCCGTTTTTGCCAGGCTCTGACAGCGCGGTATTCAAGGGCGTTTCGGTGTTCCTCGGCGCCCTGGCGACGTTCGGGGGGCGCTCTTCTGTGAGCGACCTCATCAGCGGCCTGATGCTGACGTACAACGAGACGTTCGAGGCCGGCGATCGCGTCCGGGTCGGAGGCACGACCGGAGATGTGCTGCACATCGGGATGTTCTTCACCTTGATTCAGACCCTGGACAACGAGCGGGTCTCGATCCCGAATTCGGTGGCCATGAAGGGCGAGATCTTCAACGTATCCGAGGCCGCGAAGGCGGGTGGCCTGAAGCTGCGAGTCGGCGTGGGGATCGGGTACGACGCCGAGTGGCAGCAGGTCTACGAGTTGCTGATCGGGGCGGCAGAGAAGACGAACAACGTTCGCTCCGATCCGCAGCCACTCGTCGAGCAGTACAGCCTGGACGACTACGCGGTGGCCTACACCCTCGTGGTCGTCCTCGAGGACGCGAAGAAGCGCTTCGCTACCCGCACCGAGCTCCTGGAGAACATCCAGGACGCGTTCAACGAGGCGGGGCTCGAGATCATGACTCCGGCAGTGCGGGCGGTGCGGGATTCGCTGGACCCCGCGATACCGGGGAAGTATATGGAGAATGAGAGTTCCGAGGCCGCCAGGCGTGAGACCGGTAGCCCGGGGTCGTGACGGCGAGCATCCGAGCGGTCTACTAAGGAGCGCGTACCCAAATGC
>JBATJK010000089.1:0-1532 GCA_049668445.1 Gemmatimonadota bacterium | reverse complement strand
GCGACAAAGGCGCTCGAAAGCGGTAGCCATTCGGCCGTCCGCTTTCCGAAACGCCCCGACAGCACCACCATGGCGTAGACGACCAGGCTGAGGAGTGTCGCCAGCAGCACGTCCCACCACCCAAGGGAAAAGAGCACCGCCAACCCTGATCCAATGAAGGCATAACTGAACGCGTTCGCGACGACGCCCCAAGGGTGGGAGATCTTGTCGATTTCGTCCAGGCGGCCGGCGGCCTCCGCGAGGGACACCTGCCCGGCTTCGACGGCATCGACGAGCTCTCCCACCTTGGCCAACCGGTTCAGCTCGAGCCCGGTGCCCGGCATCTTCTCGACATGGATGCGCTGCCAACGATCCCCTTCTTCCTGGAAGGCAAACACGATATCCGTCGGCGTCGACCGAAACACGCCGCCAAGACCGAATGCCGCCGTCATGCGGGTCAGGTAGGCCTCGAGTCGAGCGGCCGTCGATCCGTAGGCGTGTGCCGCCTCGCCCAGCTTGATGAGGAACCGGCAGGCGTCGTCGAACGGGACTTCCTTCTTGATGGCTGTGCTCATGGCTGTCCTTCCTCCGCGTGGCAGCGGTCCAGGGCCTGCTCGATCGCAGGAAAATCGCAGGTCCCGCTCCTGGCGATGAACACGAGTCGGGTCTGCGGCGGCGCCTCTCCCCACGGGCGGTTCACCGACACGACGGCGCGCCGCCCCACGAGCTGGAGCAGCAGGCGATCGTGCGGCTTGTCGGCGGCGTAGACGAAGCCCTTGGCTCGAAACAACGTGCCGGGCAGGTGATTCAAGAGCTGCTGCAGCAGGCCGAGATGAAGGGGATGGTGCGATTCGTAGCTCCAGGTCTCGAAGTCGAGACCATGATCGTGGTGGCTCGACGCTGCTAGGCCGTCAGGAGAAGCAGCATGGAGATGTTCCACCCCGAGCAAGACCTCGATCGGCACCCGGCAGTAGCTCGCGTCGAGGATCTGCACGGCGGGTCTGACTTCCCGGATCCAGTCCTTGACGTTCGACAGGGTGGCGGCATCTACGAGGTCGGTCTTGTTGAGGACGATCAGATCGCCGCCTGCGACCTGCGCCCGCGCCAGCGCTGCCTCCTCATCAGGCGTACCCAGCGCATGCTCGGCGTCCACCACGGTCAGCACGCCGTCGACCAGCACCTCGTTGCGGATTTCCCGCTCCAGGAAGGCCTCGTACACGCCCTTCGGGTCGGCCACGCCGCTCGACTCGATCACGATGTGCTCGGGACGATCGACTCGATCGGCCAGTTTCAAGACCGCCTGGATCAGGTCCATGCGGATGCTGCAGCAGACGCAGCCATTGGCCAGGGTCATCATTCCGTCCTCGACTTCCGTGATCAGCTCGGCGTCCACGTTGATCGAGCCGAAGTCGTTCACCAGCACCCCGATCCGGCGGCCGTGCTCCGCCGTCAGGATGTGGTTGAGCAGCGTCGTCTTCCCCGCGCCGAGGAACCCGGCCACGATTGTGACCGGGATGGGTGTTGGCTCAAGATCATTCATGTGTGTACTGTAC
>JBATJK010000088.1:0-1622 GCA_049668445.1 Gemmatimonadota bacterium | reverse complement strand
TGGATGGCTGGGGCGGAACCCTCCTGTTCGCCTACATGCCATCTCGCCGCCGGTTCGCGGAATCGTCGACGGCGAACCCGCACAGGGACAGTATTATCGCCCAGGTCGAGACACTCGGGATTCCGGTCATCGACCTCTACGAGCCGCTCTCGGACCATCCGGACCCGCTCTCCCTGTATCCGTTCCGGATCGAAAACCACCTGACCGCCGAAGGGTATGAGCTGGCGGCGGAGGCGGTGAGAGAGGGAGTCAAGGCACATCTGGCCACGGTGACCGAATGAGCGGCCCGACCTATATCCTCGGCATCTCGGCCTACTACCATGATAGCGCGGCCTGCCTGCTCCGGGACGGCGAGATCGTGGCGGCATCCCAGGAGGAGCGCTTCACCCGCAAGAAGGGAGATGCGTCGTACCCGGCCAACGCGGTGGACTTCTGCCTTCGCCGGGCTGGCATCGAACCCTCGGACCTGGCGTTTGTCGCCTTCTACGACAAGCCGCTTCTCAAGTTCGAGCGCATTCTCGAGACGTATCTCGGCGTGGCCCCCAGGGGCCTGAGACAGTTTCTGATGGCGGGTCCGCTGTGGATCAAGGAGAAGCTGTTCATGGACCGCTCCCTGCGAGAGGAGTTGGGCTACGACGGCGATATTCTCTACGCCGAGCACCACGAGTCCCATGCGGCAAGCGCGTTCTACCCATCGCCGTTCGAGAACGCGGCGATCCTGACGATGGATGGTGTCGGTGAGTGGGCCACGGCATCCATTGGGGTGGGAGTCGGGAATGAGATCGAAATCCTGCATGAGCTGCACTGGCCGGATTCGCTCGGACTGCTCTACTCCGCGTTCACCTACTACATCGGATTCAGGGTGAATTCGGGCGAGTACAAGGTGATGGGCCTCGCCCCGTACGGGCAGCCTCGATACGTGAAACTGATCCTCGACGAACTGATTGATCTGCGGGAAGACGGCTCCTTCAGGCTGAACCAGGAGTACTTCAACTACACGTCCGGCCTCACGATGACGAGCCGGGCGTTTGATCGCCTGTTCGATCGACCTCCTCGGACGCCCGAGTCCCAGATCACGCAGATGGACATGGATCTGGCACGCTCGGTTCAGGAGGTGTGCGAGGAGGTCATGCTTCGGATGGCAGGGACGGCGCGCCGGGAAACGGGGAAGGAGAACCTGTGTCTGGCGGGAGGGGTGGCCCTGAACTGCGTGGGCAACGGTCGCGTCCTGCGCGAAGGTCCGTTTGAGAACGTATGGATACAGCCGGCGGCCGGAGACGCGGGCGGGGCGCTGGGGGCCGCACAGCTCGCGTGGCATCGTCGCTGCCGGCAGCCGAGAGTCGTGAGCGCCGGCCGCGACAGCATGTTGGGTGCCTATCTGGGACCCGAGTACTCGCCCGACGAAATCCGTTCGTATCTCGACGGATGCGGCGCTGTGTACGAGGAGTTGCCGCGAGAGGAGCTACTCGAGCGGGCGGCGGCCCTCCTGGCCGATGAGAAGGTCGTCGGGTGGTTCAACGGTCGCATGGAGTTTGGTCCGCGGGCCCTTGGTGCCCGGAGCATACTGGGAGACGCCAGGAGCTCCCGAATGCAGGCCCAGATGAACCTGAAGATCAAGTTCC
>JBATJK010000087.1:0-17575 GCA_049668445.1 Gemmatimonadota bacterium | reverse complement strand
CGGAGCTGGTACGGCCGGGTGCTGGTGGAGCGGGTCGAGGGGTTCGCCTCCCAGGACGAGTGGCTCCGCGCCTACGAAGAGATCAACGATTTCGAGGCACAGCTCGTGGGCCACGGTTCCATCGTGGTGAAATACTGGATCCACATCACGCGGGAGGAGCAGGACCGGCGTTTCAAGGCCCGCGAGGATACTCCGTACAAGCGCTGGAAGCTGACCGAGGAAGACTGGCGCAACCGGGAGCGCTGGCAGGCCTACGACGTGGCGGTGGACGACATGGTCCGGCTCACCGGCACGCCGATTGCGCCCTGGTATCTGATCGAAGGCAACGACAAGCGATATGCGCGGGTGCGCGTGCTCGATATCCTCTGCGACGCATTGGATCGAGCCCTCGACTACCCGCTACGGGATCTGAATGGCGTGCAACTGGCAAGGACGGATCGGTAAACGCATGGACGACAACGAATTCAAAGGTCGCCCGGACGGCAACGGATCCGGGGCCCGCCCGAGCTGGGCGGAACGTGTGAACCTGCCGGATCACCTTCGTCCCCCCCTTCCGGGCGGCGAGCCCTCGCCGGATGACGAGGAAGAGTTCGCACTTCCGGTGGCCGAGCCGGAGACCGGAGCGCAGGAGACTGCCCCGTTCGATGGCATCCTGCCGGAATCGGAGGGTGACACCGAAGTCCAGGCCGACTCGACGCCTGCACGCATCACGCCACCGGACACGGTCCCCGTTCCCGAGCCGGACGGCGAATTCGATCTCGATGATCCGGCCCTGTACCTGAACCGCGAGCTCACGTGGCTCAACTTCAACTACCGGGTGCTGGCCGAGGCCTCGGACGAACGGGTCCCGTTGCTCGAGCGACTGAAGTTCGTGGCCATCGTCAGCTCGAACCTCGACGAGTTCTTCATGAAGCGGATCGGGGGGTTGAAGCAACAGGTCGGTGCCGGCCTGGTGGATCTCAGCGAGGACGGACGTACGCCGCAGCAGCAGATCGACGAATGCTATTCCGTAGTGCGGGACCTGGAGCTGAGGAAGCGTGGGGCCTTCCTCGAGGTAGCGCTGGCGCTGCTGGAGCACGACATCGTGATCGCCGGATACGACGACCTCGACGAAGAGGATCAGGAGGCGGTTCGACGCCACTACGTGGAGAACATCTACCCCCTGGTCACGCCGCAGGCGACGGATCCCGCGCACCCGTTCCCCTTCATCTCGAACCTGTCGCTGAACCTGCTCGTCACGCTCCGTTTGCCCGGAGATCCGTTCCCGTCGCTGGCACGGGTCAAGGTGCCGGTCGGGACCGGTACACCACGGTTCGTCTCCCTGCCGGACCGCAACGTGTTCGTGCCGCTCGAGCAGGTGATGGCCGCGAACCTCGACCTCCTGTTTCCGGGAATGGAGATTGACGCCTGCGAGCTGTTCAGGGTGACCCGAAACGCCAACACCGAGCTGGAGGAAGACGAAGCGGACGACCTGCTGGCCATGATCGAGACGGAGCTGCGGCAGCGGAGGCTGGCTCCGATCGTCCGTCTCGAGGTGGCGCCCGGCATGGACCCGGTCCACCGCGGCATGCTCGCCGCGGAGCTGGGGCTGGACGAGGAAGCCGACGTGTTCGAGATGGAAGGAACGCTCGGCCTGGCGGACCTGTGGCAGGTGGTCGGAGTGGACGCACCCGAGCTCAAGGACCGGCCGCACCACCCGGTGGACCATCCGCAGATCGTATCGGATCGCTCGATCTTCCACACGATCCGGGACCTGGGCTCGCTGCTGGTGCACCATCCGTACGAGTCGTTCTCCACGTCGGTCGAACGCTTCCTGCGGGAAGCCAGCCTCGACCCCAAGGTGCGCGCCATCAAGATGACCGTGTACCGGACGTCGGCTGATTCCAAGGCCGTCGACCACCTGATCGAGGCGGCCCGGAACGGCAAGCAGGTCACGGCCGTAGTGGAACTCAAGGCACGGTTCGACGAGGCGGCCAACATCCGGTGGGCGAACCGGCTCAGCGGGTACGGCATCCACGTCACCTACGGGGTCGTGGGGCTGAAGACGCATTGCAAGGCGGTTCTGGTGGTGCGGCAGGACTACGATGGGCTGCGGCGGTACGCTCACGTCGGCACGGGAAACTACCACTCGGGTACCGCCCGCCTGTATGCCGATGTCGGCCTGCTCACCTGCGACCCGGATATCGGGAGCGATCTGACCGAGTTGTTCAACTACCTGACGACCGGTTACAAGCCGAGCCGGAACTACCGGAAGATCCTCCCGGCCCCGAAGATCCTGAAGCCGGCGATCCTGCAGAAGATCGAGCGGGAGATCGATCTGCACGAGGAGTACGGCAACGGCCTGGTTCAGATGAAGCTCAACGCCCTGGAGGACGTGGATGTGACGCGGGCCCTGTACGAGGCCTCGCGCGCGGGCGTGAAGGTGGACCTGCTGGTGCGCGACAGCTGCCGGATTCGGCCTGGAATCGAGGGACTGTCGGCCAACATCCGCGTGGTCAGCGTGGTCGGACGGTTCCTGGAACACGCCCGGATCTACTACTTCCACAACGGTGGTGACGAGGAGTTCTACATCGGTTCGGCGGACGCGATGCGCCGGAACCTGCGCAGCCGGGTGGAGGTCGTCGCACCGGTCGAGAAACCCGAACTGCGTGCCGAGCTCCGCATGATCCTCGATACGCAGCTGTCGGATCGCCGTTCGGCCTGGGAGATGAGAGCGGACGGAAGTTACGAGCAGCGTCGGCCGGAAGGTGACGACGATCGGCGGAGTTCACAGTCCGAGTTGGTCCGGTGGGCGGAGGACAGGCACAGGGAGGCGACCCGGCTGAAGCGGCGCAAGCCGCGAGGCATCCGGACCCTGAACCAGACACCGAAGTAGCAGCGGCAAGCGGAGGCCTGGCGCATGCACGGCATGGGATTCACTGATCCCGGGCCCCTTCAACTGATCTTCGGACTTCTCGGTGGGCTGGCGCTGTTCCTGTACGGAATGGGCCAGATGGCCGACTCCCTGAAGGTCGTGGCCGGGGACCGGATGAAGTCCATCCTGGCCCGCCTCACCCGAAATCGGGTGACGGGCGTCCTCAGCGGTGCGTTCGTCACCGCCGTCATTCAGTCCTCTTCCGTGACCACGGTCCTCGTGGTCGGCTTCATTTCGGCCGGACTGATGACGCTCACCCAATCCGTGGGTGTGATCCTCGGTGCTGACATAGGCACCACCATTACGGCCCAGATCATCGCTTTCAACATCAAGGAATACTCACTGCTCCTGGTGGCGGCGGGCTTCCTGGTGATGTTCGTGGCCAAGCGGGAGACCACGCGCCACTACGGAACGGCGATAATGGGCCTCGGCCTCGTGTTCCTCGGCATGGGCATCATGGGCGAGTCCATGCGGCCGCTCCGAACCTGGCAACCGTTCCTGGACGTGATGGCCGGGCTCGAGAATCCGTGGCTCGGGATCCTCGTCGGCGCGGTGTTCACGGCGCTCGTGCAGTCGTCTTCCGCCAGCGTCGGGATCATCATCGTCCTCGGAAGCCAGGGACTCGTGTCTCTGGTGGCCGCCATCGGCCTTCTCCTCGGGGCCAACATCGGTACGACGGTGACCGCCCTCCTCGCGTCGATCGGAAGGCCCCGCGAGGCCCAGCGCGCGGCGTTGATCCACCTGATCTTCAAGGTGGTCGGAGTCCTGATCTGGGTGTTCCTGATTCAGCAGTTGATCTGGCTCGCCGTACAGGTGTCGCCCTCACACCCCGAGCTCTCGGGCACCGCCCGACTCGCGGCCGAGACGCCGCGCCAGATCGCCAACGCGCACACGCTGTTCAACGTCGCCAACACGCTGCTCTTCCTGCCGCTCGTCAACGTGTTCGTGTGGTTGGTTCGGCGCCTCCTGCCCGACCGGCCCCAGGACGACTACAAGGTCCGGATCAAGTACCTGGACGAGGGCCTGTTGAGCACTCCCGCTTTCGCTCTGGACCGGGCTCGCCTCGAGATGCTGCACATGGGCGACCGGGTGCGAGAGATGCTCAAGGACATTCTTCCCGTCACGCTCGGAGGCGATCGCGAGGAGCTGAAGGGCTTCGCCGCCAGGGACGACGAGGTGGATCAGCTGCATGGCGAGATCGTGACCTACCTCGGCCGGGTAAGCCAGGAGACCCTGACCGGCGGGCAGAAGGACGAGCTGCTGAAGTTGATGGAGGCCACCAACGATCTCGAGAACATCGGGGACATCATCGAGACCAACCTGGTGAGCCTGGGGCATTCGAGGCTCGACGACGGCGTGCACGTGAGCGCCTCGACCGCCGGCGTGCTGGAGGAATTCCACCTGGCCGTGAGCCGTGCGCTCGACATGGCCCTGGTCGCGGTGTCGCAGAAGAACGAAGCCGCGGCCGCGGAGGTCGTCGACATGAAGAAGGAGATCAACCAGCTGGCCGACTCGGCCCACCTCCACGAGGCGAAGCGGCTGATCGCCCGGGAACCGGGACGGCTGCCGGCCTACACGTTCGAGGTCGATGTGCTGGAAAGCCTGAAGCGGGTCTACTACTTCACCAAGCGCATGGCCCGGGCGGCGCTACCGTCCGCGGACATCAGGCCCGAGAAGACCGAACGGGGCTAGCCGCCCCCTCGATTTCGACAGCCTTCCTCCCGCTATTATACTGTGCTATCGAATCAACGAATCCCGGCGCGAAACTGAAGGTGGGAATGACGATACCGATCGACGACCAGGAGAACTCGCCCGCGGCGACGGACAGCTCCGGCCTGCAGCACGCCGATCTGCTGTCCATGTACCGCACGATGTACCTGTCACGGCGCATCGACGACCGCGAGCTCCTGATGAAGAGGCAGCAGAAGATCTTTTTCCAGATCAGCGGTGCGGGGCACGAGGCGATCGGGGTGGCGGCCGGAATGGCCCTGCGCCCGGCCTACGACTGGTTCTTCACCTACTACCGCGATCGTGCGCTGGCGCTGCAACTGGGAGTCACGCCGTACGAGATGTTCCTCGAGGGCGTCGCGGCGGCGGACGATCCGGCCAGTGGCGGTCGACAGATGCCGTCCCACTGGGGCCACAGGGACTACAACCTGGTCAGCGTTTCCAGCCCCACCGGAACGCAGTTCCTGCAGGCGGTCGGATGCGCCGAGGCCGGGATTCGCACGGGTGCGCTGGGCCTGACCGATCCTGGCGTCGAGTTCCACGACGATGAGGTGGTGCTCGTCACGACAGGCGACGGGACGACCTCGGAGGGCGAATTCTGGGAGTCGCTGAATACGGCCTCGAATCTCAAGCTGCCCGTGATCTACCTGGTCGAGGACAACGGGTACGCCATCTCGGTACCCGTCGAGGTCAACACGGCCGGCGGCAGCATCTCGAAGCTCGTGTCGAGTTTTCCGGATCTCCTGGTGATCGAGGTGGATGGTACGAACCCGATCGCCTCGTACGGGGCCATGCGCAGAGCGGCCGAGCACTGCCGGGCGCGGCGGGGGCCGGCGCTCGTGCACGCGCACGTGACCAGGCCGTATAGCCACTCGATGTCCGACGACGAGCGGATGTACAAGCCGGAAGCCGAGCGCGACAAGGAAGAAGCCCGCGACCCGATCAGCAACATGGCGGCGTTTCTCGTGAGCGCCGGCATCGCGACCGAGGACCAGCTCGAGGCCCTGCGAGAGGAAGTGGACGTGAGCGTCGTCGAGGCCAGCGAGCTCGCGTCCGAGCAGCCGCAGCCCGGTCCCCACACCGTGTACGATCACGTGTTCTCCGGAGAGGTGGACCCGACCTCCGACGCATTCGCGACCGAGCCGGCGTTCGAGGGCGACCCCACCACGGTGGTGGATCTGCTGAACGCCTGTATGCGGGACGAAATGAGGCGGGACTCGAGCGTCGTGGTGTTCGGCGAAGACGTGGCGGACGTGTCGCGCGAGCAGCACATGGACGAGTTGAAGGGGAAGGGGGGCGTGTTCAAGGTCACCTGGGGCCTTCAGCGGGAATTCGGGTCCGACAGGGTGTTCAACTCGCCACTTGCCGAAGCCAACATCGTGGGCCGCGCCGTGGGGATGGCGCTGCGCGGAATGAAGCCGGTGGTCGAGGTCCAGTTCTTCGACTACATCTGGCCCGCGTTCCATCAGCTCCGCAACGAGGTCGCCACCATGCGGTGGCGCTCGAACGGGGCCTTCACCTCGCCGCTCGTCGTCCGCACCACGTACGGTGGCTACCTGTCAGGCGGGGCGATCTATCATTCGCAGACCGGGGCATCCCTGTTCACGCATACTCCGGGCATGCACGTGGTCTGCCCTTCGAACGCCGAGGACGCGAACGGCCTGCTCCGGACCGCCATCCGCTGCGACGATCCGGTCCTGTTCCTCGAGCACAAGCACCTGTACCGGCAGACGTACAACAAGGGCCGGTATCCAGGCCCCGACTACATGATCCCATTTGGTCGGGCCAACCGCGTGGAGGAAGGCGACGAGATCACGGTCGTCACCTACGGGGCGCTGGTCGAGCGTACGCGGAAGGCCCTGCGCTCGCTGGAGCGCGAGGGGCGGCCGATCAAGGCCGATGTGCTGGATCTGCGCACCCTGAACCCGCTCGATATGGACTCGATCGCCGAATCCATAATGCGCACGAGCAGGGTGCTGGTGGCGTACGAGGATTCGAGGTCGTGGGGGTGGGGCGCCGAGATCGCCGCCCGGGTCGCGGACGAACTGTTCGAGTGGCTCGACGCGCCGGTGCGCCGGCTTGCGGCCACGGACACGTTCGTTGGCTACGCGCCGCAACTGGAGGCTGAGATTCTGCCGCAGGTGCCGGATATCGCGGCCGCGATGGAGGAGCTCAAAGCGTACTGACGAACGCGCCTTACTTGATCCGCCTACTGCCCGGCGCCGTAGGTCTCCGCGCGCCTGAACACCAGGTCCAGCAGTCCCTGCCTGAAGTCCGATTCGGGGCCGAACAGGGAGCCCATCAGCACTCTTCGTTCCGCGGAACCGACCAGTAATCCGTCGATGCGCACCGTGCCCGTCACATCCGTGTATCGGGTGGTGACCGTATCGCCACGCACTTCGTGCTCGATCACGTCCCCGTCCCGGATCCCATCCTCGGCCAGGCCTTCGAACCGGGCGCGGTTCTCCCGGTCCAGCTCTCGAAATTCATCTTCGGTGATCCAGCCGGCTTTTGACAGCTTCTCCATCACGTCGCGGTTGGCGTCCAGGAAACGATTCAGACCGAACGATCGGAGGAAGGTCATCCTCACCCGCGCCTGGTCAGCGGCCAGGTACAACGCGGCGACCGAGTCCGACCACGCGCGCGGATCGACCCGACCGGTCACGAGCTCCGCTACTCGAGTCGGCGTCTCGCCACGAATGGTGAGATCGAGACGAACCGCATCGACCTTGAATATCGTCTTCTCGAGTACGTAGTCGAATCGGGTGCAGCAGACAGCCTGATCCTCCTGCGCCGGGGCTGACCCCACGGTCGAGAGGACGAGAAGCAGCCCGGCGAGAAACGAGACGGGGCTCCGCATCAGTCGCCGCCCGAGTTGGTGGCGGGTTGCAGGCCCGACGGATGCCCGCTGTTGGGCCGCGCCATGATGGCCGGAAGTACGACCAGCGTACAGATCAGCACGGCCGTCATCCCGACCATGAGGAGGGCGCCCATTCCGGCGATCGCCCGGTGGCTGGCGAGCGTCAGGTTCCCGAATCCAGCCATCGTCGTGAGGGCGCTGTACAGAATGGCCCGTCCGGTGGCCGTGTCGAGCAGTCGCTCTCCGGCCTGGCCCTGCTGCCGCCGGTGTACCATGTGAATTCCGGCATCCACGCCTATCCCCAGCAGCAGAGGCAGGGTGATGATGTTCGAGATGTTGAACGGGATGTCCCACAACACGGCCGCGGCCCCCGTCAGCAGCGTGGCGAGGATGAGCGACGTCATGACGACCGCGCTCGACCGTGGATCGCCGAGCAGGAGCAGCAGGGTCACGGCCGTCGCCAGGAGCGCCAATCCGAAGGCCTGCCGGAACGCCCGAACCGTGACCTTTCCGAGCTCCACGTTCTCGACCGGCATTCCCGTGATTGCCGGTTCCTCGGCCTGGATCGCCTCTACGAATTCGCGCAGTCTCTCCGGCGTGTCCATCCGTTGGGCAGGCAGGACCTGGACTCGCTCCGTGCCGTCCGCCGCCACCCAGCGTTCCCTGAGTGCGCCGGGGAGTTCGCCCCGTGTGACCGGGCCTGCGGTCAACGCTTTCCGGAAGCTGGCCTGCACAAGGGGCAGGGTTCCGACCAGCGACGCTTCCAGGCCTCCGGCGATCGACGTGCGGGTCCGCTCGGGCCACACGTCCAGCGAAGCACGCCATGAGTCGATGAGATAGAGGAGCTGCCGCGCCGCCGAACTGGTGGCCGAGTCTCCCTCCAGATACAGGTGGGATGCCGTGTCACGCAGTCGCTCCACGGCGGCGATACGCTCCGCGTACCTGGCCTGGTCGTCTCCCGGTCCACCCGGAGAGCCGACTACGGGATCAGGCGCCGGCCCCAGGTCGTCGGCCAGACCGCTGATGATCTGGAGCTTGGCCTCCTGGTCCGAGGGCACGAAGGTGCTCAGCGTCATGGTTCCGCGCACACCGTCGATCTCTTCGAGCCGGGCGGCGACCGCAGCCGCGCTGGCCGAGTCCGGCTCCGTCATGGAAATGGCGCGCACCGCCGTATTCGGGTCCTCGAGCAACTCTCGCAGCGTCACCACCGACTCGGAATCCGGGTCGCTCATGTTGATGACGTCCTGGTCGAACCGGACACGGGGCACGAGGATCGCCGAACCGATGGCCAGCAGGAGCGCTGCCGCCAGAATCGGCCGCCGCCCCCGCGAGACCGCCCGGTCGAGCCAAGCCATGGGGTTGGGGCGTGAACCGGCTCGATCCGCTCTCCGATCGAGCTTGGCAGGACCGGGCTCCGGAAGGCGAAACGGGCGCAGGCTGAGGAGGGCCGGAAGCAAGCCGACGGTGGCCACGAAGCTGATCAGCATTCCCGTTCCGCCGATCTTGCCCAGGTCCGCGACTCCCGTGAAATCGGTCACCATGAACGCATAGAAGCACAGGGCGGTGGTCACGGCGCTGAAGAAGAGAGCCACGCCCGCCTTCCTCGCCGTAAGACGCATGGCCTCGGTGTGGGAGCCGGATTCTCCGCGTGCTTCCACGTAGTTCAGGCAGAAGTGGATCGCGTAGTCGATGCCCAGTCCGACATACAGGATCGCGAAGGCCACGGAGATCATGTTCAGGCTGCCCACCGCCAGGGCCGCGAACGCCCCGGTGCCGACCAGTCCGGCAAATAGCACATACAGGCTCGCCATGAGAAGCCGGACGGACCTGAGAGCCATCAGCAGGATAATCGACACCATGATCAGTGCACCGGCCACCAGCCGGGGCACGTCGGAGAGGCCGGAATCGATCGACTCGTGCTCGAACGCTTCCGATCCCGTGATGCGGACCCGAACGGCCCTGGAGTCCAGGTCGAGGCGGGCAGCGCTCTCGCGAACGGCCTGCATCGCGGCTCCAGCGGGCCTGGACGAGTCGAAGTCGAGAATGGGCTTGGCAAGCACGAAGCGGCGCAGGTCGGCTGATTCCGAGCGCTTTCCTCGCGCCAGGTCCGTCCACGGAAACGTGAAGTAGTTCCCATTCCGGCTCGAGTAGAAGGCCCCTCCGATGGCCAGCAGGACCGGGGCGACGCCCGGTTCGCCGCCCGGTTCGCCGACGGAGTCTGCAGCGGCCATCCGCGCTACCACCGATGCGACGCCACCCAGCGTCGGATCTTCCTCGAGGGCGAGCCACATCGGGGCGTAGTCCCGCATTCGGGCCCGCAGGTCTTCCAACTCTTCGGCGGTGGAATACAGAAGTCCGTGTCGCTCGAAGAAGTCACCTCCGCCCGCCGCGTACACGAAGCTGAACACGTCATCCTGGGAGGCCAGGTCCTCGGTCAGTCGGCGTTGCGCCTCCGCCGCGATCTCCGGCGATCGCGCGTCGATCACGATCTGCATGTCGTCGAGCAGGTGTGGAAAGGCAACCGCGAGTTTGGCGTGAGCCTGTCGCCACGGCAGCTCGTCCGAGACCAGGTCCCTGGTGGCGGCGTCCACGGTGAGGTGCGTCCAGGCGAACCACGCCATCGGCACGAGGACGACGAAGCTCAGCGCGGTAACCACGCGGGCATGCCGGGCGGACCACAGCACCCAGTTCCCGAGCAGTTGTCCGAGCCGACCATCCCGATCGATCACTTCCGCGCCGTAGACTGAGGTTCGGGTCCGTCGGATCGGGTTGCCTTGAGACGGGCCGAGCCGTCCAGGCGATACGTGTGCCCACGCCAGTCGAGCTCGGGTCGGATCAGCATCGACAGTCCCAGCGGAATCGTCGCGGGGTAGGGCATCCACGTCATCCACGCGTACCGCAGCGGGATGGACGCGCCCCCCACCAGGCGATGCAGCCGGATGTAGTGCAGTCCCTCCAGGATCCAGACGACGGCGGCGAAGCCGGCAAGCCACGGGTGTCCGCTGGCCAGCATCGCGACGGCCAGACCGAGCGCGATGAAGAAGCTGACCGCGCGGGCGACGAACGGGAGCGCGAAGGAAGCCGGGATGCCCCCCCGCCCGCAGAAGAGCCACCTGCGCCACAACTTCAGAAAACCCCCGAACCGGAGGCCGTGGTTGATGACCTGGAGAGGATGGGTCCCCATCACGTTCGAGTACCCCGCCTCGACGACGCGCGCGCCCAGGAACATGTCGTCCACCAGTTGCCCGTCGGCGCACTTCACGCCGCCGATCGCCTCGAGTGCGGATCTCTTGAAGGCCATCGTCTGGCCCATGAGGAAGGGCAGGGTGCGTCCGTGACCGAGCGCCGCCTCCATCCCCCCGACCAGGTACGCATTGAGGATGATCGCGTAGCCCACGTCTCCGGCCGACCTCGGACGGCACGGATTGACTACCGGGGCGAAGGCGGCTCCCGCCGTATCATTCGCCACGAGGTGTTCGACGAGGTTGGTCAGTACCGCGGGATCGGGCCTGGTGTCCGAGTCGCCGAAGACGATGATGTCTCCGCGCGCCTCGGCCTCCCCCACCATCATGTTGTTGATCTTGCCCGTGCGACCGGCCGGTGGCTTCCCCGCCAGGACGATCCGGGACGACCCGTGAGCGCCGGAGGCCACGTGGGAATCAATGGCCCGGCGGATGAGAGGGTACGCCGGGTCTTCTTCGTCTTCGATGATGAAGATCGTCTCGACCTCACCCGTGTAGCCGGTGTCGAGGGCAGCCCGGAAATTGGCCTCCTGCTCTACATCGATCCCCTTCACGGGCCGGATCACCGTGACGAGCGGGTAGGAGGGGAGGGTGCCGGGACGCTGTCCGTCTCTCAGGCGCAGAGCGCGTACGGTCCTTCGATGGGCGAAGCCCAGCTGGACCAGCAGTCCGACGAGGACGACCGTCACCAGGACCGCGGTCATTCCGACCTCCTCGCACGCCACATCCTGAGGTCGGCGACCAGCTCGGCGCGGGTCACTCCTTCACCGGCCAGGCTCACACCCTCTCCGAACAGGTCGTAGTGGGGAAGGGCGTTCCGGCGATCGATCCACTCCGCCTTGAGGCCATGCGAACGTCCCCACTCGATCAACTCCTCGATGGACGTGTCACTGTACGCGTGCACGAGGGTGTCGCCCTTGCTCACGTCGAGGCGCGGAATATCGCGCGGCGCTGTATGGTAGTGAAACCGGATCATCCCCAATCATACTCGTGGTGGAGGCATACGCGCAGCAGTGGTCGCTCCAGCCCTGATCGCCACCCTTGGACTGCTGTTGGTCCTCCTGCTTTTCCGACCGCCCGGTTGGGTGATGCTGTTGTTCCTGGTGGCCCTCTTTCTTCCGGGCCGCTGGTGGCACTGGAAGACGCGTCGGTTCCGCCGCGGGCTTCGCCAGTTGAAGCGCGGAGACGCCGGCGAGGCCCGCTCCGAATTCGAGGCATTTCTGTTCCAGGTGGCACACGAGTCGAACTTCCGGCGCGTTCAACCGTATTTCAACCTGGGCCGTTCGTATCCTTACGTAGTCGCCGGACGCGCCAACCTCGGAGTGTGCGACCTGCTGCAGGGGAAGCCGGAGGCGGCACTGGAGAGATTTCGCACGGCGCTGGCCGAGGACCCGTCCTGGGTGCCGGCTCGCTATGGTGAGGCCGTCGCGCTGAAGCTCACCGGGCAGGCGGAGGCGGCCGAACAATCGGCCAGGCAGGCTCTCGAACTGAGGCCCTCGTACCTGGCGGCGCGTCTGCTGCTGGGCTCGCTGCTCCGGGAGTCCGGCCGCGACGCGGAGGCGGAAGAGGTCCTTGCCCCGCTCGTCGAAGAAGGGCGAGACCCCGAGGCGCTGCTTCAGGCGCTGGATGACCGTTGGGGTGTGGGGGAAATGTAGCGGAGCGATCATGAGTCGTGGCAATCGGGACTCCAGGCGGTGGATCAGGTTCTTACCGGTCTTCGGGGCCTGCGCGCTCCTGGCCGGAATCTCGCCCCGGGTGGAACCCGCTCCCGCCGCCGAGCCGGTTCCCGCACCCGTTGCTTGCGCTCCTGGAGCCACCACTGACACCGTTCCCCGCCACGCCCGATCGTCCGTTTCGCTGTATCGCGACCATCCCGACGTGGCCGATGTGCGACGGGTCCTTCTGAAATGGGACCAGCTGGGTGGTCCGGGAAGCGTCGCGGACTCCATCGCCATCGCCACCATGTGGCGACGGGCCCGTCAGTACCGGTCCGCACTCGAAGCTCTTCCAGCGGAAACGTCATCGGACGGGACAGTTCGGCCGCGCGTGACCCTCGAGCGGGCCCGAATCCTCCTCCAGGCGCCGCCGTCGGGCCCCGGGATTCCCGGGACGTACGAAGATCGACGGGCCGAGGGAGGGGAAGCCTTCTGGGCCGCGTGCGAAGGAATGAACGAGGCAACCAGGCGAGCCCTGTGGGAGGACCTTCGCGGCCTGTCCACTCCGGACGAGCAGTCCGAGTGGGAGAGCCTGGGATCCGGACCGGAGGCCTGCGATTGGGTGCGCCGTTTCGTGGACGAGCGGGCCTTCCGGATGGCGGTCAGCCCGGAGGAGCGCCTGCAGGTCCACTACGCCCGCCTGCACGAGGTCCGGGGGCTCTACTACCTGAGGACGCCTCGCCTGACCCGCGACCTGACGGACCGGATCGGACGAGCCGACAGCCTCGAGGTGGACGACAGAGGCCTCATCCAGCTTCGCATGGGCGTGCCGCTGGTGACGGTCGAACCCTTCATGGACCTGAACGAGACCTGGGCCTACTTCCGTCCCGAGGGTCCGAGGGTGTTTCACTTCGCGCCGATATCGAAGACGGGCCTGCACGCGCTGGCGGACTACCGGCTCCTGGAGAACCTGGCCCACGCGAGCGGTTTCACCATGCCCAGCGAATTGATGGGAGTGGGCGGTGGCAGCCTGGCCTATCTGTACCAGTCTCGGCGAGTGCTGGATTACCTCTACCAGGATTACCACTTCCGGCAGATGGATTCGCGCATGCGTGCGGCAGGGGATCGGTTCAATCCCGGTTTCCAGGGGTTCCTCGCCTGGGAGAAGGAAATCAACGAGGCAGACGCGCGGTATGCGGTCTCTGGAATCCCCGACGCGCCGGAGCTAACCGCCGGAATCGAGTTCGCGTACGAGACGCTTCGCTTCAGGGAGCCTGGAAGCGACCGGTCGGAGGTCTGGTTCCTGGCGTCCACGCGAGTGGGCGACCTGACGGCCAGGGCGGCCGTCGACCCGGTGACCGATGCCGATGGGCTGGTGGGCTACGACCTCGGGGCGCGGCTGGCCTTCCTCGCGCCCGAGGGGATGCGAACGTTGAGTACCCTGAGCCAGCCCGTTCTGGAAGATCCCCTGGCGAGCGACGACGGCATTCCCGTCCGATTTCAGGTGACACTGGAGCCCGAAACGTACCCGTACACGCTGGTCCTGCGCGACCAGGGGAGTGAGCGAGGGAAGCTGGGGAACTGGATACTCGACACCGTGACCGTTTCGGCCCGTCAGTTCGGCATCCCGTCAATCAGCGACATCGCCGTGGCGGCCGACTCCGGGGGCTCCTGGTCGAGAGACGGCGTCTCGTTCCTCCGCGTCGGGCCCACACACGTCGTATCGCCCGACGGCAAGGCCCATACGTACTTCGAGGTGTACGGCATCCGGCCCGGTGCGGGATACGACGTGGACGTGCGGGTGGTCCCCGAAGCCGCGGCGGACATGGCGTTTGACCTGGCGCCCGACAACCTGGTGTTCAGGCTCAGGTTTCCGTCGATAGCCACCGTCGACCGGGAGGGTCTCGGAATCGGGCGTCACTACCTGCAGGTGGAACTCGGCTCATCTCCGCCGGGAGCTTACCTGCTGGCCGTTCGCGTCACCGACCGGAGCACAGGCATCGAGAGTCTCCCGGCGGTCACTCCGCTGTACCGACCGGAGGCCAGGGACGCCCACTGGGTCGACGCGCCACGGAGACGGTCGACCATCGTGAATCCGTAGCTAGCGGCCGTCGTGCGCCTCCGCGGCCCCATGCTCGTGGGTGGCCTCGGAAGCCTGATCGCCGGACGACATCGTTCCGTGGTCCATCTGGCCGTGGTCCATGGCTTCCATTTCCATCCCGCCGTGATCACCGTGATTCCCGTGGCCTCCGGCCTTCTCGGGCGCTTCGAGCGTATTGATGAGGTCCGCCACGTAGATCGGGTCATCACGCCGCAACTCGGGCCACACGACGTCCTTCGCAGCCCAGATCACGCCGCCGATTGCACCCATTCCGCCATCGGGGGTGGGATGCGCCATCGGGTTCTCGTACTCGACGTAGATCCGGTAGGTGTGATCCGGGGTGACCTTGATTCCGCCGCTCATCAGAAGGAGGCTCTCGGAAACGCCCGTCAGGCGGCCTTCGCCGTCGTACTCGGGTTCAGCTTCCCAAAGGACCTTGCCCTCTGTCACGTCTTCGAGCCGAAGGACGGTCGCGTAGTCGTGCAGGTGTCCGCCGATGCCCAGGATGCGGCCCTCGATCGCGGGGCTGGCCTCGTACCCGCGCACCGTCTTCCCCGGCGGGACCGCGAAGTCCTTGGCTCCAACCGGCCCCATGACGTCGAGGTAGAACGGGTATACGTCCCGCGGCTGCATGAAACCGTCTTCCTCGAGGCTGTAGAAGATCCTCACGCGCAAGGAGGCTTCGGGGAAGTCCGTCCCGGTGGGGTTGGCAAACATGGACGAGATGATCATCCGGTCCCCGGCCTCGATCGGATACCCGAGCAGCGCGGGCAGCTTTTTCTCGCTGGTCTCGCGTCCCGCCGCGATGACACGCCGGGCGATGGACGCGAACACATCGCGCTTGTCAGGATCGATGAAATTCACGTGATGAAGGAGGTCCATGGGGAGCGCCCCGCCACCCGCATCCTCCATCGTGACCTCGAAGCCCTGAAGCCAGCCGTCCACCGGGATCTCGGCGACCTGGACGGGAGGTCTCAGGTGTCCCATGTCTGCCGGCAGGTCCAGGGGCCCGATCACGAAATCGACAAACCGCTCGTCGGGCCGGTTCTCGACCCGAACGAAATCACCCCCATCGGGAAGCTGGGGCGCCGCGATGTTCATGTCCTCGACCATCGAGACCGTCATCTGCTGCTGCGCCGGCAGGGCCGAAGGCAGCAGGCTAGCGGCAGACAACACTGCCAGGACGCTGCGCCTGATCATATGCGTGCATCTCCGTCTGAATATTGCATGTATAGCGTTCGCCCCGATCGACTCACGCCGATTGTGCTCGGCGTAAGCCGCGCGAGTATAGGAGACAGCTCGAGGTGCGTCAACAACAAAAAAGACGCCCGCTGGGCACGGGCGTCTCCTCCGGTTAGATCGCCCTTTCCCGGCTGAACCCGGGGAGGGCCTGCGTGTTCCCGTCAGGGAAGCGGCACGTCGAAGTGCACGTAGTTCTTCTCGATGAACTCCGTCCACTGCTCGGGAACTTCATCGTCCGGGAAAATGGCCTCGACAGGACACTCAGGGACGCACGCCCCGCAGTCGATGCACTCCTCGGGGTGGATGTAGTACTGGTCTTCAGCCTCGTAGATGCAGTCCACCGGACACACATCCACGCATGAAGCGTCCTTCGTCTCGAGACACGGCTGAGCGATGATGTAGGTCATGGCTCCTCTGCAGGTTCGCTGGCAGTCGACGGCGGACGGATCCTTTGGGGGCTCTGCCCGTACCATTGTCTCCGGCTGTGGCAAAGCAGAATAAGCGACGCACCTTCCGGCGGCAACGCCGACCAAAAAGCCGTCGAGAAGTGGACTTGCCCGACGAGAGCGGGTAGTTTCCGCCGGCTTCGGAATGGGTGGCGAAGAGTGGCTGAGGAGCGGCTCGGGACACCCGATCAAGCGAAAAAGAGCATGCGAAGACTGAACGTCATACAGCCCGACAGCGATGCGCCCGGAATCGAGGAATCGTCACCCGGAGGTGGGTGCGGTTCATCGAGCCCGTCCGCCGCGCATTGGCCGGAGAAGAAGCCGCGCTGGTTGCGAGTGCGGGCCCCGGGGGGCGACCGGTACCGCGATTTGAAGCAGATGATGAAGACGCTGGGCCTGAACTCGGTGTGCGAGGAAGCTCACTGCCCGAACATCGGCGAATGCTGGGACTCGGGGACAGCCACCTTCCTGATCATGGGAGACCAGTGCACCCGGAACTGCCCGTATTGCGCGATCGCGCACGGGCGGCCGGACGACCTGGATGAAGACGAGCCCCGGCGCGTAGCCGAGATGATCGAGCAGCTTCGCCTGCGCCACGTCGTGATTACGTCCGTAGACCGCGACGATCTTCCGGATGGTGGGGCACGCATCTTCGCATGGGTCATCGAGGAGATTCGCGGCCGGCTGCCCGACTGCTCGATCGAGGTCCTCACGCCCGATTTTCAGGGCATGCCGGACTCGATCGCACGGGTGATGGCGGCCAAGCCGGAGATCTTCAATCACAACATGGAGACCACGCGGCGGCTGCATAAGATGGCCCGGCCGGGTGGACGGTACGAGCGTTCGCTGGATGTGCTTCGCATGGCCCGCGGTCTCGACGAGGACGTTCTCATCAAGACGGGGATCATGCTCGGGCTGGGCGAGAACGGCGATGACGTCCGCGAGTTCATGAGCGACGCCCTGGCGGCGGGCGTGCAGATTCTCACGATCGGGCAGTACCTGCGGCCCTCCGAGCGTCACCTGCCGATCGATCGGTACGTGTCGCCGGAGGAGTTCGCCGGCTGGAAGAACCTGGGAGAGGAAATGGGCTTCCTGCACGTGGAAAGCGGACCGCTGGTGCGGAGCAGCTACCACGCGAGGGAGCAGGTTGAAGAACTGAGGGCGCGAGCCGGTATCGCCTGACGGCACCTGGCGTCGGTGACCGGACGTCCACAAGGAGTAGAGAGTTGGCGAAGACGGAAGACGAGATCATGCAGGGGGGCCTTCAGGGCATCCCCCGCGAGAAGCTGATGAAGATGCTGCGCTGGATGGTGCTGTCGCGGCGTTTCGAGGAAAAGACCGCAGAGGCCTATCAGACGGGCAAGATCGGCGGTTTCTGCCACCTGTA
>JBATJK010000086.1:0-3170 GCA_049668445.1 Gemmatimonadota bacterium | reverse complement strand
ATCTCGGCCAGCGTCCGGGTCGCTTCCGGGTTGTGCGCGATATCAAGCACCCAGCACTCCCCCTCGGGCTCCAGGATCTCAAACCGGCCAGGCCACGACACGTCAGCCATACCCGCCACGACGTCCTGCACCGATACACCTGACTCGAACCGCTCCAGGGCGCGAATCGCGAGCGCCGCATTCCGGGCCTGGTGCTCCCCGATCAGCCGGGTGTGCACACGGGTTCCTTCGGCCCAACCACTGGACCGGTAGCTGAATCGAGTCCCGTCGAGGCCGAAAGCCACGTCCTCCACCGACATGTCTCTACCCAGGACGTCGACCGATACTCCGAGTGCCGCTGCCCTGGCGAGGACGACATCCAGGGGTCCAGGTGCGAGTGTTCCGACGACAGCCGGAGCGCCAGGCTTCAGGATCCCCGCCTTCTCGGCCGCAATTTCCTCGAGCGTGTCGCCCAGGTAGTCCGAGTGGTCCCGATCGATCGACGAAATGACGGTGACACGGGGGTCCACGACGTTCGTGGCATCCAGGCGGCCACCGAGGCCTACCTCCAGGACCACGGTTTCACAGCCGGATCGCCGAAACGCCTCGAAAGCCAACACTGTGGCCGACTCGAAGAACGAAGCATCCTCGCGCTCCGCCGCGATCAGAACCTCGCGGGCACAGTCTTCAAGGAGGCGCTCATCGGCCGGCTCGCCGCCGATTCGAATGCGCTCCGCGAAATCGTACAGGTGCGGCGACGTGTAGAGCCCCGTCCGCTGCCCGCTACGCAGCAGTACCGAGTCCACGAGGGCTGCGGTCGAGCCCTTCCCGTTGGTCCCCCCCACGTGCACATACTCCGCGGCCAGGTGGGGATCCCCGAGTGAACGAAGCATCGCTCTCGTGCGCTCCAGCCCCCAGCGGATCTTATGGGCGGGACGTCGTTTGAGAAGACGACTCAGAGCTGACAAGGCGGGATCCGTCGTGAGGTGACGATCGCTGGGCGACCGTGCTCAGGTCATGTGATGCAGAAGCAGGGCTACGGTATCACGCATCTCGCCACGTGGCACAATGCGATCCACCATGCCGTGGTCGCGCAGGAACTCCGATCGCTGAAAACCATCCGGCAGGTCCTGGCGAATGGTTTCCTTGATCACCCTGGGGCCCGCGAAACCTATAAGAGCACCGGGCTCAGCCAGGTTCACGTCCCCCAGCATCGCGTAGCTGGCCGTCACACCGCCCGTCGTGGGGTGGGTCAGGATGCTGATGTACGGAAGCCCGGCCACGGCAAGCCGCTGGAGCGCGGCCGCTGTCTTCGCGAGCTGCATGAGCGAAAAGATGCCTTCCTGCATCCTCGCTCCGCCCGACGCGGACACGATGACCACCGGGGCCGAGCGCTCGACTCCCTGCTCGACCATTCGCGCGATCTTCTCTCCGACCACCGAACCCATGGATCCGCCGATAAAGCCGAAGTCCATGATCCCGGCACACACTTCACGGCCTTCGATCCGTCCGACTCCGGTAAGTACGGCGTCGTACGTTCCGACCTTCTTCTCGGCCTGCTCTATCCGCAGCGAATACGGCTTGGAATCCACGAACTCCAGGGGGTCCGCCGACCTGAGACCCGGATCGAATTCCTCCGTGAGCCCCTCGTCGAACAGGAGGTCAGCATACTCTGGAGCCGAGATGCGGAAATGGTGGCCGCATTGCGTGCACACCCGGAAGTTCTCGGCGAGGCGGCGAGTGTACAGAGCCTCACCACAACCGTCGCACTTCTCCCAGACGTCGGCCGCCAGCTCCCTCTTCTGAGCGACGAGCTTCTGCTTTTCTTTCCGAAACCAGGCCATTCTTCCTCACTGGAACCGTAAGCGGGTCGAGCACGAATATAACCCGAGCCGGGGCCATGGCGACCCCTCGGCCATTCCGGATGCACGGGATCTCAGGTTTCGTACGCTACCCGGCACACGAGAGCCAGGCCGACGAAGGTCGTCAAGAGGAAGGATCCGCCGTAGCTGATGAACGGAAGTGGAAGGCCCGTGACCGGCATCAGTCCCACCGTCATTCCGATGTTTATGACGAGATGCGCGAACCAGACCGCAAAGAAGCAAAAGGCGACGAGGCTTCCGAATCCATGACTTGACTCCGCGGCAACCCTCAAGACTCGTCTCAGGAACCAGGCGAGGAGCACGAGGAAGACGAGGACCCCGATCAAGCCCAGCTCTTCTCCCACGACCGAGAAGATGAAATCGGTGTGCTGCTCGGGGAGGAAGGCCAACCTCTTCTGGGGGCCCAGCCCGAAGCCCTGCCCCGTCACGCCGCCGGAACCGATGGCCACCTTCGACTGGATGAGGTGCCACCCGGCGCCTCTGGGGTCGATCTCGGGATCGAGAAACACCAGCAGTCGACGCTGCTGGTATGGCGCCAGTCGATTCCACAGGGGCGTGGCAAGGGCTCCGGCTGCCAGATTCGCCAGCGCCACCGCGATCGCCTCCACCATGTACGACCGGCGCAGGTAGAGACCGAGAATGACGACGACGAACCACACCCCCCACACGGCTGCCGAAAACCCGAGGATCAGACTTACTCCAGGGCTGACCAGCATGAAAATGGTGAACAGGGGGATGCGCGCCCAGAAGAGCGCGCTGACCAGGATCACCACGAATATGAGCGCGCTGCCGAGGTCAGGTTGGGCCAGCACGAGGAGAAACGGCACGACCACCGCCGCAACGGGCCGCCATAGCTCGAACAAGCGTGCCTGCGGTTCCTTGCGCCCCCCGAGCATCCTCGCCAGCAGCAGGATGGTTGCCAGCTTCGCGAGTTCCGCCGGCTGAAAGGAAAACCCGGCGAATCGAAGCCAGCTGCGCGTGTTCGGGCCGCCCCCGACGAGCAGGACCGCGAGAAGCAGGAAGATCGAGAGGGCATAGATCCAAGGCGTGGCCCACTCCAGCCACCGCATCGGAACCCGGACCACGACTGCGAACGCGATGATCGAGATGACCAGCCACACCAATTGGCGACGCCAGGCGCCGGTGACCGCGGACGGGAGATCGACCTGCCCGGCGGACCAGATCATCCCGATTCCAAGAGCCGTCAGGAGCAGTGCCCCGCCGAGCAGGGAGGGGTCACCAAGGCCGTAGAGGGCAGACGCACGCTCTGGCCTCACTGGACACCGCCTTCCACGTCAGTGCCGGCCG
>JBATJK010000085.1:0-16930 GCA_049668445.1 Gemmatimonadota bacterium | reverse complement strand
CCCCGCCACCGGGCCGCACCCACCATTCGCTCCACATGCTCTGCCTCCACCCCTCCACCATCCCACCGCACCACTCCGCACAAACCGCTCACCGGTCGGCTCCCATGTCCTCGAAAATCGCAGCCCGCACCTCGGGAAGGCGGTGGAGTCCGGATGGATAGACCAGCCGCGCCATGGGGACCCGCCCGACGAGTGACGCCAGGCGGGCAAAGCGCTCGCGGTGCAAGCCTGCTTTCTCCAGCACCGTTCCCAGAAAGGACTCTCGAACCAGCTCGATCAGTGCCTGCTGGGGAGGGACAGGCTCCACGCGAATCGGGGTCTCCTGGTCATCAACGCGAAGTGGCAGGTACAACCGGGACAGGGGCCTGGCCTCATCGCAGAAGCTGCCAAGTCCCCCTGCCCGCACCGGGATCTGGCGTTTGTCCGTATTGGGAAGAACCAGAGGCAAATGGGCATGACCGCCGAGGAAGTGATCCGCCAGGTCCGGCCACATCCGCATCTGGGGAAAGCCCGGATGACCCAGGGCCTTCTCTTCGGAGAGGGTCACGGCAAGAAAGTCATCAGTAAGAAGCGAATGGCCGGCCTGCATGAGAGTGGTCGAAAGCGATGTCTTTCCGCCCGTGTTCGTTGCGAGAAAGACGACGGCCTGCTCGCCCACGCTCACTGCTGACGCATGTAGAGCCACGGTTCCGCGGCACTCGAGCCAGAACCCGGCCAGGAGGCTGAGGAAGTATAGCTCCACCACATCCGTCACCGCCTCGTCGTGCTGATGACAGACGATGCGATCGGGCCACACGTAGTAGTCCGCCACGCCGGCGTGGCGGAAGACGTCCAAGCCATCATGTCTGTAGAGTCGCACGTGCGGCTCGCCGTCGTCCGTAAGGTACTGGCTCTCGAACACCGGCTCACCAGCATCTCGCGGATGACCGGTGGGAGCGTGCCAGACGCGCGTGAAGGTCAGCTCCGGGTCCTCGTCTGCCCGCACCAGGGGCGTTCGGAAGGGAAAGTCAGAGGCCAGCGCGATGCCGTAGACCCGATAGCACTGCTCCCCGGCTCGCTGGCTGTCTCTTCCCGGCTCAGACATCATCGACCTGTCTCAGGAGGCCGAGTTCCAGGGCCCGCTCCAGCACCGAGTCCACATCCGTCTTGATGCGTGCAGGCTCCACATCGTATTCGGTGGCGAGGCCATCGACGACGAGGTTCGGGCTCGCGCCAGCGATGAGCCGCACCCAGATCTCCCCGGCGATCCCCGGGAAACTGAATGCATGACCCGTCTCGACATTCGCGGCCAACACTTCGTCTTCGAGTCGAGCGAACACGGTCGCCTCGGCAGGGCGGATGCGCCCCTGGCAGGCCGGCTGCTCCTGAAGTCGGACAAACCCCGGGACCACGGGCCCGTTCTTGAGACAGAACTCAGGCGGAACGATCCGCCAGGGAGCTTCCTCCGATTCGGTCGCGGCGTTCCAGATCGTGATGTCCGGTTCATTCCAAGGAAAGCACACGTGCTCGGGCAAGCCAATCCAGTACGCGCGGCCGCCCGACCGTTCTCTCCACCGCTCCTCCCACGCTCCCCGATCTTCCTCCAGAAACTCGTCACCCAAGTCACGAAGGTCTTCGCCCGAATAGCAGCCCACAACACGGGGCTCTCGATCCTGAATGGCGTCCCTGAGCTGTGGGTGCGAGAAGAGGTGGGCGAAGATGACCGACGTAGCGTCAAGGCCCTCCAACGTCTCCGCGAATCGCAATCCACTCAAGGAGCAGTCATCGACCAGAACGAGCGGTGAGTTGCCGCCACTTGCGCCGGACTCTGACTGCAACGGGTCCCCTACCTGATCGGCTCTGAGGTCCAGCAGGTAAGCCAGCATTCCCAGGACGAACAACCCGCCCCGCGGGAGCGCTGCGAACCGGCATCGTGACAGCGTCTCCTCGCCCACACCATCGACCAGCCGTCTGGCCAGAGCGCGGGCTGCGCGTTCAGCGTCTGCGTACGAGACGTACCGGAGGCGGCTTAGTCCCTTCTCCAGAATGGCCGGCAATGCGGCTATTCTGGCGGCTTCGGCCGGGGAGAAACGGCCGACCATAGCGAGTCGCATGGGCTCCTCGGTGCGGACTACCAGGACCGCCTCGTCCATCTCGCGGACCCTGGGACTCGCGGTCAGAGCGCGGCCGAGAGCTCTGAGCCGATCAGCCGAGGTCGCCATGTCGCGGTAGACAGGCGCCTGCGCCAGCACGTCCATCCCAGGATCCAGGACGAAGACCGCTTCCTCGGTGCCACCCATGCTCTATGGCTCTCTTTCCGGGCAGAGACGGTGATGCCTCGCAGACGCCCTCGACCTCATTCGAGGTAACGGGCAAGACCGCGCTTCACCTATATGAATTCAAACCCCGTGCCACAATGCCGGTCCGTCACGCGGGGCGCTGCCTTCGAGGAAGCAGACAGAAATCCGGGCTATGGCCAGTTTTGGACATACAGATGATTCTATAAACTATAATAGCGCATATTATTGAGTTTTTACGAATGAGTGCACGTAATTGATTACGTATCCCTTCAAACCTTGACGTTTGACGCAACCTCTGCTTAGTTTCGCTCCGTTCAACTCGTTCACTGCAATCGAACACCCTGGGTCGATGGAGCTTCGCATGACGCCTGATACGATGTTTGCCGCACCGTCCGAGCACGCCGAGGCGGCTCGCTACGCCACGTACGGGTTGCAACTCGGGACTGATCCCGACCCCAGCGCCATCCTGAAGCTGTGCCGGGAGCTCAACGTCCGGTTCATGCGGCTCACTTTCACGGACATCCTCGGGCACACGAAGAACGTCGAGGTCCCGGCCAGCCAGTTCCAGAAGGCGCTCGACGGCGAGATTCTGTTCGACGGTTCTTCGATCAAGGGCTTCGTGCGGATCGAGGAAAGCGACATGCTGCTGAAGCCGGACCTCCAGACGTTCCGGGTATTCCCGTGGGGCAACCCGGAGGCCAGGGTGGCCCGCCTGATCTGCGACGTGCACAAGCCTGACGGCACTCCTTTCGCCGGTGACCCGCGGCTGTGCCTCAAGCGAGTGGCGGCTCGCGCTGCTCACATGGGGTACGTCATGAACGCCGGAGTGGAAGCGGAGTTCTTCCTCTTCCAGACGGACGGAAACGGCGGGGCCACGACCATCACGCACGATGCGGCGGGGTACTTCGATCTCACGCCCGTCGACCTCGGCGAGAAGGCCCGTCGAATGATCGTGAACGACCTCGAGGCCATGGGCTTCGAGGTCGAGGCGGCTCACCACGAAGTCGCCCCGGGACAGCACGAGATCGACTTCAAGTACGAGGAGGTGATCAGGACGGCGGACGACCTGACCACGTTCCGGTTCATCGTGCGCAACGCCGCGCTGGCGCACAACCTGCACGCCACGTTCATGCCGAAGCCCATCTTCGGTCAGAACGGATCCGGCATGCACACTCACCAGTCCCTGTTCAAAGACGGCGAGAACATCTTCTTCGATGCCGATGCCGAGTATCAGATCTCGGACGCCATGCGCTACTACATCGGCGGATTGAAGGAGCACGCCAAGGCGGTGGCCGCGATCACGAACCCGCTTGTCAACAGCTACAAGCGGCTCGTCCCCGGCTACGAGGCGCCGGTGGACATCGCCTGGTCACAGCGCAACCGGTCGCCGATGATCCGGGTGCCGGATCGCCGGGGCGTCGGCACGCGAGTGGAATTCCGGATGCCGGATCCCGCCTGCAATCCATACCTCGCCCTGGCGGTGCAGTTGGCTGCGGGGCTGGACGGGATGGAGCGACAGATCGATCCCGGCCCCCCGATCGACACCAACGTGTGGGAGCTGAGCGCCGAGGAGCGCGCCCGTTACCAGATGGAGAGCCTTCCCGCCAATCTTGGCGAGGCGATCGTCGAGATGGAGAAGGACGATTTGATCCGGGAGACCCTGGGCGAGCACCTGTTCGATAACTACGTGCACGCCAAGAAGCAGGAGTGGGCCGAGAATATCGCGCAGGTCACGCGCTGGGAGCTCGATCGCTACCTGACCACCTACTAGCCGGCAGACGATCGCCCGATGGGGGCGACAGGTGGATGCAAGCGGCCGGAGGGCAACACTCTCCGGCCGTTTCCACATCTGGGTGCTTCTGCTCTAGGTCCCTCGCCGCCAGACCTCGCACTGCTCGGAAATCGCCTGCACCGCCACCATGAGCGCAGCCAGACCCGGGTCGTCCACCGACTTCAGTTCGTCGACGAGGTCCCCGATCCGGGTCAACCCGGCGGCACACTGCTCGCGAAAGGACGCCATCGTAGTCGCGGCGTCGTCTCCCGAACCGCCTTCCTCGATCAGACCGCGCACAATCCTTCGTCGAGAAGACTCCAGCTGGATCACCAGTCGTCGGGCAGCTCGCTGTTCCCACAGGTCCGCCCCTGCCAGTTCGGCCAGGCGGTCCTGAAGCCACGGGAAGTCGATGTCCGCGGCGAGCCCGAAATACACGTTTCCTACGGCTCTCGCCCCGATCCCCGATTCACGCGACAGGCTCGCCACCGGAAGCAGAGCATCCAGGAACTCCAGGCAGACCAGACTCCACGCGAGATCACGCTCCATGCCATCGGCCATTCGCAGTGCGAGACGCTCGCCGACCTGGCTGCGCTTGGGCTCCGGAAGGAGATCGCCCAGGTTCGCCTGGATTTCCTCGACGGGTTCGCCGTACCAGGAAATCAGCTCATCGATCGAGCGCCCGAGATCGGCGTTCGCGAGGATCCAGCGCGTGGACCGGGCCATGGACTCACTCGTGGCCAGAAGCCACTGGGCCTGGACCCCCGAAGTTACCAGGTAGTCCAGTGCCTGCAGGCCCCGAAGCAGTTCCTCCGCCCCGGCGACCCGATAGGCCACCCACCACGCCTTCGCAACTTCCGCGGCGCTGCGATGGCTCTCCCCGATCAACTGAATCATCCCGGCCCCACCCATCACGTCCACCAGGCGATTGGTGAGCTCGGTAGCCGCGATGTTGTTTCGCAGTCTGTGCCCACGAAGCGCGGATTCGCCGGCCCGCTCCAGGACGGCAGGCGGGAAGTAGTCGCGCGCGAGTTCCAGCATCGCCGCGTCATCCAGCACATCGGAATCCATGAGGCGGCGCTTCAAGTGCATCTTCGCGTAGGCGAGCATCACCGCCAGTTCGGGTCGCGTGAGAGTCGGCTCCCCCGCCTCGAGGCGGTCGGCCATCTCCTCGCCGGTCGGCAGATACTCGAGCGAGCGGTCCAGGAGTCCGGCCTTCTCCAGAGAAAGGAGGGCGTCACCGAAGCTCGCCGGATTACCACGTATCCGGTGCTGGTCGAGACTGACCGCCAGGCTCTGTGTGTAGCTGTTTCGAAGAACTGCGGCGCCGACATCGCCCTCCGCCGAGGCCAGGAGATCATCCCGCTCCGACTCGGTGATTTCTCCGTCGGCGACCGGCTGACCGAGCAGGATCTTGAGATTGACCTCGTGATCCGAAGTGTCCACGCCCGCGGAATTATCCAGTGCGTCCGTGTTCAGCCGTCCGCCCCGCCTGGCGTACTCGATGCGACCCAACTGTGTCAGACCGAGATTCCCTCCTTCTCCGAGCACCTTCGCCCTGAGTTCGGCCGCCGTGATACGCACGAGGTCGTTTCCCGGGTCCGATACCGCCGCGTCCGTTTCGGAAGACGCTCGCACGTAGGTTCCGATTCCCCCGTTCCACCACAACTCGACGGGCGCAGCGAGGATCGCTTGCACGAGGGCTTCTCCGTTGACCGCCTCTTCCTCGATTCCCAACACTTCCCGGGCCCGGTCCGACAGTTCGATCCGTTTGTCTCCTCGGCCCCATACGCCGCCACCGTCGCTGATCAGGTCCGGAGAGTAGTCGGTCCACGCCGACCCGGGCTGATCGAAGAGTCTCTTGCGCTCTCTCCAGCTGTCTTCGGCGTCCGGGTCCGGATCGATGAAGATGTTCCGGTGGTCGAACGCGGCGAGCAGTCGGGTCTTCCGGCTGAGCAACATCCCGTTGCCGAACACGTCGCCACTCATGTCACCGATTCCCACCGCGGTGAATTCTTCTTCCTGGATGTTCTTGCCCATCTCCCGGAAGTGTCTCTTCACGCACTCCCAGGCCCCCCTGGCGGTGATGCCCATATCCTTGTGGTCGTAGCCCTTGGACCCGCCGGAGGCGAACGCGTCGCCCATCCAGAAGCCGTAGGACGCCGCCAGCTCGTTCGCGGTATCCGAGAGAGTCGCGGTCCCCTTGTCGGCCGCCACCACCAGGTAAGGATCCTCCCCGTCCCTGATCACCGTGTCACTCGGGTGAATGACCGCCCCACCTACCACGTTGTCCGTGATATCCAGCAGCGCGCTTACGAAGTCGCGGTAGCTGGTCACGCCGGCCTCACGCACCAGGGAGCGGTCGGCCGGCGGCCGGGTCACGACGAAGGCTCCCTTGGCCCCCTCGGGAACGATGACGGCGTTCTTCACCTGCTGTGTCTTCACCAGCCCCAGGACCTCGACCCGGAAGTCTTCCAGCCGATCGCTCCACCTGAGCCCGCCACGCGCCACGTCTCCCATTCGAAGGTGGGCTCCCTCGGTCCGGACGCCACTCACCCAGATCTCGTGCCTGGGTCGAGGGTCCGGCATCGTCTCGATCTGGCTGCAATCGAACTTCAGTGAGATCGGCGCTTCGGGGTTATCTCGCAGTCTCGGCTGGAAGTAGTTCGTGCGCACCGTGGAGTCGATCAGATTCAGGAGCCGCCGCAGAGTGCGATCGTCGTCGATTCCCTCGACAGACTTGAGTACTTCGTGAAAGGCATCGCGCGTCGCGATTCCCGCCATCTCGCGATCGCCCTCGAGCGTCGGATCGAACTGGACTGAGAAGATCTCCCACAGCAACCGGGCCGCGCGGGGATACGCCACGAGGGGGCGTCTCAGGCCCAGTCGGCTCGAAACGGCGCGGATGCGGAACGCGTAGGCTCCATAGGCTTTCAGAAGGGCCACCTGCCGCCATGTGAGACCCGCGGACAGGATCAGTCGATTGACGTGCAGATCCTCGGCCCACCCTGCCTGTACCGCGCGAAGGGCCTCCTCGACCCGTGGCTCAGCCGACTCGCGCTCCACCTGCCACTGGGCAGGAACGTCGACCAGGAAACCGTGGATGGTGTAAGGCGCTTCGCCTTCCTCCACCGAGACTTCGTGTGGCTCCGCCCGAACCACTCGGAACCCGAAGTTCTCGAGCACCGGCATCACGTCGCTTAAGTCGTGGCTCTGGCCCCGATCGAACGCGGTAAGCCAGTATCGATCCGCAACCGGCGGATCGACCTCGTTGAGAGTGACCCGGCTCATTCCCCCCGAGCGCACCTGCTCCAGGACCTCGATGTCTCGCACGGCGGTGCGTACCTCGGTCGTCGCCACGTACTGTGGCGAGAAAGCGGCACCGTACCGTCCGATCAGCTCCATCGCCCGGTCCGGCTCCACCACTTCTTCGAGTGCGGCCCGCGTCTTCTCTCCCCACGATCGGATCGCCTCGCTCACTCGCTTCTGGAGGTCTACCAGGTCCACGGCGGCGATCGCTCCGGGCTCGGCGGACACGTGAAAGTGCAGACGTGCCTGCTCCCCTTCACCCAGAGCGAGGTGGTAGTTGAGAATCTGACCGTCGTACGCCTCGACGATGAGGTCCTGCACCCGGTGTCGGACATCCGACGAGAACCGGTGCCGCGGCATGACGACCATCAGAGTCACGCCCCTGGCCAGGGCGTCGGGACGGCCGACCACGAGAACCTCGCCACTCGCATGGGTCTCGATTACCGCGTCGACTACGGGAAGCAGCTCCTCGACGGGAGCCACGAACAGGTCCTCCTTGGGCAGACTGTTGAACAACCGGACGATGAGCCCGTGATCGTGGGTCCCGACCTCCGCCTGCTCGGCCGCCAGGATCTCTGCCAGCTTGCGTCGGAGGATCGGCGTCGCGGATGCGTCCTGGTTGAAAGCCTTCGCTGTGAACAGCCCGAGGAACCGCCTTTCGCCCAGGACGGTCCCGCTGGCATCCAGCCGTTTGACGCTGATGTCGTCCATGCGCGCGCGTCGGTGTACCGGAGACAGGGCGTTCGTCTTGGAGACCATCAGAATGGGCCCCCCCAATACACGAGCCGTCAGCTCCGACGGCAGGTCGCTCACCGCTACCGGCCGATACACCTTCGAACTGGCCTCGTCTGAGAGGATTCCCCTGCTGGAGCCACGCCGCAGCTGAACCTGGCGCTCGCCGTCATCGCCGGGGAGGATGTCGTATTCGCGATAGCCGAGGAATACGAAGTTCCCGTCCCGCAGCCACTCGAGGAACTCCTGGATTTCCTGCAGTTCCGGGACCTTCCAGTCGAGGTCCGTCTTCAACGATTCCAGGTCCTCGCGGATCCGGGCCGCGTCCTCGACCATCAGCCGGAAATCAGTGGTCGCCAGCCGGACCTGGCCCAACCGCCGGGCGACCTCCGCCTCGAGGTCGGCCTCGCCCTCGGACTCCAGTCCCTCGAACAGGATCATGGTCGCCGAGGTTCGCGAGCCCGAACCGACTCGATCGCCGATCGCCGTCACTCGACCGTCGGCGTCACGACCGACCGACAGTATCGGATGCAGCAGCGCCAGGATGGCGTACCCCTCCGCTGCCAGCATCTCCTGCAGCGTTTCTACGATGAAAGCGCAATCGGGCATCGAGGTGAAGAGCACCGCGCGGTGCGGTCGATTTGTCAGGCGATGGAGCTCCACCCCGATCTCATCGGCGGGCGTGTCCTCTATCAGCCGGAACAGACGGGCCGCTTGCTCACCGAGAAGCCCGGGTTCGGCCTCCTCCAGGCGGTCCGACGGGACCCGCGACAGGAGTCGCCGGCTGAACTCGCTCAGCGCGTCGGGGCTGTGCTCGGGAAGCTGGCTCCTGAGAGCTCCGAGGACCTCGGAAGCTCGATCATCGTCTTTTCGCGCACGTTCCATCGGCCGATCCGCTCCGCAGACCCCCGGAAACCCGGAGATGGAGGTAGTCCCTGGTCGGGCGACTCCGTTGCCCGACCGGAAGCGAGGGACAATACTGCGGCCATGCCACGGCGGCGAGAGCCGGAATCGAGATCAAGGAGAGCGCTGGTGCGACTGAGCATCGAATACTGCGGGGTTTGAAACTACGAACCCAGAGCCGCCGGTCTGGCGGCCAGCCTGCAACAGAGGTACCCGGACCTGGTCGTCGACCTCATCCGCTCCGGTGGCGGTGTGTTCGAAGTGGAACTGGACGGCCGGCTGATCTACTCGAAGAAAGAGACCGGGAGGCACTGCACCCCGGACGAAATATACGCCCAGATCGACGCTTGACTGGACGGCTGGCAGAGTTCAGTCGGCGACGAACTTCGCGGGCGGATATCGCATCCACAACCACACGAAAAGCGCCAGGGAAGCGTACGCGGTCACGCGGTCGCCCGTGAGCATGGTGCCGACGATACCCACCAGCGCCTGACCTTCAGCGAGCGCCCATACGACGATGGCCGCCGTCCGGGACGTGTCCGACCCGGCGGCGCCACCCGCCAACCTGCCCCTGACGATCCCCGCGCCGAGCGTCGCCACGATAGCCGTGACAAACCACACGATCCTCATCAGGCCCGGGTCCAGAGAGGCCTCGAGCGGATCCAATACGAACAGGACGACCGCGGCGAAGAGAAACACGCCCATGGCCAGCGCTGCGTAGATCACGGTGAGGGCCTGGGAACCGGCATCGGGTGTCTGGCGCGGCATCGGATCCTCCGGCGCGGCGGGTCAGGTCAAGCGGCCGGGGCACGCGGAACGATATTGCCCCTCGCGTGTTTCAGCAGAAGAGAGCCCCCAGAGCCACGGTGCCTACCTTGGATCCTATCCCCGCAGTCGATCCGTGGCCGAGGGGGTCTTCTCATCCACCCCGTCAGTCGGGCCGCTGAGAATAGGCATGGACCGGGAGCCGCGCAAACCACTCAGTCCGCGGCGCGCCCGTAGCGATCTTCGAGACGAACGACGTCGTCGAGCTCGGGGGTCGAAACTTCCAGGATGACGCTATCCTCGACTGCCTCCATGCGGTGTACCGTCTCTGGCGGAATCTCGACCACGGTTCCCGGAGCCCAGTCGAACACGTCGTCTTCCAGGGTGAACCGCATGAGTCCGGACAGCAGGTACAGAGTCTCGTGCTTGATGCGGTGCTTCTGAAGCGACAGGATGTGGCCGGAGGTCACCTCGAGGATCTTCCCGGCGTACCGGTCCGTGTGGGCGTACCAGACTTCCCTGCCCCAGGGCTTGTCCACGATCTTCGGCTGCTGCGGCGTTGGTGCCACTCGCTCATCACCCGGTCACGGTTCATGAAATGCTTCAGAGCCGCGCCCAATATACCGGTGGCACCGTGTGCGACAACCTGACTTCAGTGGTAGTCCCTGCTCCGGCTCGGTCCGAGATCGCCGTTCAGGTCCAGTCGCTCAGCCCGACGAGCCAGTACGTTCACCACCCCCTGCTCGTTTTCCACCACTCCCTCCAACAGGAGCAACGGCGCCCGCAAGGTGTCCCCCAGGGCTTCCCGCACATCGGGCATCACCACGAAGTTCGAGAACCCTGTCTCGTCTTCCAGCGTCACGAACATCACCCCCTTGGCCGTGCCCGGGCGCTGGCGGCAGATGGCCAATCCCGCGACCCGGACTTCGTCACCGCTGCGCCGCGACCGGAGACCCTCTGCCGTCAACACACCCTGTCGCTCGAGCTTCGGACGCAGGAACTCCATCGGGTGTCCTTCGGGAGAAAGCCCGACGCACCGATAGTCCGCCGCCACCCGCTCCAGGGCCGTCATCTCCCGAACCGGGGCCGCTGTCTCACGTGCTCTACGGGCAAGCGGACCCGCATCCCCACGGGCCTGGCGCAGCAGTTCCCACAGAGCCTGACGACGGCCGGGCCACAGGGTCTCGAAAGCGCCTGCCTCCGCCAGCACGCGAAGATCAGGAGGACCAAGACCACTTCGCCGCATCACGTCTTCCACACTCTGAAATGGCCCTTCCTCTCGAGCCGCCTGAAGCCTCTCACGAGCCTTTGGGCCGAGACCGTGCACGAGACGAAGACCGATTCGCAAGGCAGGTGGCTGCACTCCCTCCGCGAACGAGTCCTCGCTTCGCTGCGGAGGTTCGCTCCGGGAGCACAAGCCACCTGCACGATTGCGGAGAGGAAGCCCATCCGCCTCGACCTGGGAGGCCTCGCCGACACGCGACTTGCTGCGACGACGAGGAGACCCCGCAGGAGCTTCGCTCCGAGGAGGCTCCGAGTCCAAAGCAGCCGGAGCGTGGAGGGGAGATGCTTCCGGCGGCGCCTCCAGCGTCGAATCCCACTCCGAATGAGCCAGGTCCACCGGCCTGACTTCCACGCCGTGCCGTCGTGCGTCGTTGATGATCGTGGCCGGTGAATAGAAGCCCATGGGTTGTGCGTTGAGCAACGCCGCATAGAACTCCGGCGCGTAGTAGTGCTTCAGGTAGGAGGAGGCGTACACCAGCAGAGCGAAGCTCGCCGAATGACTCTCGGGAAAGCCGTAGTTGGCGAACGCCGTCAGGTACTTGAGAATCTGAGCGGCCACCTCCGGGGCTACTCCGTTTCGGCTCAATCCCGCCACGAGGTCCCTCTCGACTTCCTGCATCTTCCGGTGTGAGCGCTTGAATCCCATGGCCCGACGCATGTTGTCGGCCTGACCGGGGGTGAACCCGGCCAGGGTGATGGCCACCTTCATCCCCTGCTCCTGGAACAGTGGCACGCCGAGCGTCCGCTTCAGAAGCGGCTCGAGGCGTGGATCCAGGTAGGTGACCGGCTCTTCTCCGTTCCGTCTCCGCAGGTACGGGTGCACCATGTCGCCCTGGATGGGTCCCGGGCGGATGAGGGCCACCTCGACCACCAGGTCGTAAAAACAGCGGGGACGCACACGGGGAAGCGTGTTCATCTGGGCCCGTGACTCGATCTGAAACACCCCCACCGTGTCCGCCGCACAGATCATGTCGTATACCGCCGGGTCGTCCGGCGGCAGGCGAGCCAGGTCGATCGACACCCCACGCGTGCGTCGGATGGTGTGAATGGCATCGCCCAGCAGCGTCAGCATCCCGAGGCCCAGGAGGTCGAACTTGATGAAGCCCGGCAGATCGAGATCGTCCTTGTCCCACTGGATCACCGTACGATCCGCCATAGAAGCCCGTTCCACGGGCACGACTTCGCCGATCGGCCGGCGAGAAATTACGAATCCCCCTACGTGAATCGAGCGGTGACGGGGGAGATCTTCCAATCCGGCAACGGTCCGGACGAGGGCCACCGTCCGGGGGTCGGACGGATCGAGACCGGCGCGCACGGCGCCCCCCTCTGCGAGCCTGTGGGCCGCATCCACGGCGCCTCCGCGATCCACTTCGAGCGAGAGACGATCGCCCTCTTCGGAAGAAAGTCCCATGACCCTGGCCGCATCCCGGGCCGCCATCTTTCCCCGGTACGTGATGGACTCGCATACCATGGCGGCGTGCCGACGACCGTATTTCTGATATACGTACTGGAGCACTTCCTCCCGGTCCCGGTGGGCGATGTCCAGGTCGATGTCCGGCGGCTCATGCCTGGACTCGGAGAGGAAGCGCTCGAACAACAGATCGAGCCCTATGGGGTCCACCGCGGTAATACCGAGGCAGTAACAGACCGCCGAATTGGCGGCCGACCCCCTGCCCTGCACCAGGATCCCACGCCGGTTCGCGAACCGGACGATGTCCCACATGATGAGGAAGTAGTCGGCCAGATCCAGGCGATTGATGATTCCGAGCTCGTGCTCGATCTGCCGAAGGTGTCGGTCATCGAGTCGATCGCCGTAGCGCTCGTGCGCCCCCTGCTCCACGAGTCCCCTGAGAAAGGCATCACGCTCCCCTCCTCCGGGCACATCAAAGGGGGGAAGCCGTGGTTTCAGGTCCGTCATGTGGAACCGGCACCGGTCGGCTACCCGTACCGTTTCCCGAAGAGCGTCCCGCCCCCACCGCTCGCGCATGTGCGCGGTCCCTTTCAGGTACCACTCTCCGTTGGGCGGCAACCGGTCATTCGCCTCATCCAGGGTCGTCCCGTAGCGGAGACAGGTCAGCGCATCCAGCACGATTCGATCGCGCGGACAGGCGTACCGCGGCGCGTTGACCGGAAGCCACGGGAGTTCAAGATCGCGAGCGTACCGGATCCACGCGGAACACCGACGTGCGTCGGCAGGAAGTCCGTGATGCTCCAGGGCGAGGTGCAGGCGGTCGGGAAACATGGCCCTCAACTGCTCGACCCTGTAGACGAACCCCGGCATCCCGGGCAATTGGTTCTCCGTCATGATGAGACACGTCAATCCCTCTGTCCGACCCTCGATCTCGGTGAAGACGAGCCCCGGAGAGCCCCGGGGAGAGGCCAGGCGCGCCCGGGTGATGAGCGCCGACAACGCGTGGTATCCAGCGAGATTCTCGGACAGGAGGACCAGGCGCAGCCTGCCGTCACCGACACGGCCGGAGGCGGTCCGTTTCCCGTCACCCAGGTGGATTTCACCCCCGATGATCGGACGCACGCCTGCATCGTCACACGCTCGCGTGAATCTCACGGCACCGCCGAGATCGAACACGTCGGCCAGGGCGAGGGCCGGCATCCCGATGGCCGCCGCCCGCTCCGCCATGTCCTCCGGATTCGAAGCGCCGGCCAGGAGAGAAAATGCCGATCGCGCCGCCAGCTCTACGAAGTCACTGCCGCTCTCCATCATTCATCCCTCCTGGTGGGCGGTCGACCCCCTTCCGTGAGCGGGCTCGTCCTCTTGAAGCGCGTCTCCGCAGTCCGCATGAGTCCTCGGTCTTTACCGGAGCGCGTCTCCGCAGCGCAGCGAGAACCGTCAGGATCAAGAGAAATGGCGCAGGTCAAGGCGCACGACGAGCGGCGACCGAGACGCCACCCCATCCGCATGAGCGGGCTCGTCCTCTCGGAGCGCGTCTCCGCAGCGCAGCGAGGACTAGCGCGAAGAGAGGGCGAAACGCTCAGTCGTAAAAGCCGTGCAGCCACCACTTCGCCTCCTTACCCTTCCCCTTCCCTCGCCACTCCCGATACAACCACAACAACTCCCCTTCTTCCGTACAGGCCCGGTAGTATTCGCGTCGATACGGATCTTTCCACCAATCACCGGAAAGACGCTCCGGGCCCTCGGCGACGATCAGTGAACGACGCCCCGCGCGATCCCGAAGCTCGCGGGGACACCCTTTGCTGGCCCATACCTCCACCTCGACCGGTTCGGGCAGGAGGTGAAGCGTGCTCTCGAGCGATCCATCCGCAGACATGATCCGGCTCGTGCCCGGGGACGGATCGGAGCGAGCCTTTTCCTCTTCCGGCGTCTCGACGGACGCCGCCGGTCTCCATCGATTGCGAGACTCGGGTCGGTGGATCGCGCGCGGATGGGGCCACGCCACCGCCTGTTCGCCCAGTCTGGCACGTAGACGCGAAAGAGCCGCGGCAGCGGCCATAGGGTCACGCCAGTCGCCCGTGAAGAGATCCCCCTGGCGTGCACCCGGAGGCGCTGTCTCCTCCACCCGCAGCGTGATTCCCTTTACCGGAGCCGCCAGGCGACCGTTCGAGTCCACCGCGCGCTCCAGGGCCGCGCGACACAGGTCGTACAACAGGTCCTCCCGCCTCGTCGCACGTGCCGGAAGCACTTTCGCCCGCTGCGTGGCAGTGGATCCGTCCAGTTCCAGATCGAGTGAAAGACGGGAAGCACACCGTCCCACTCGCAGCAGATCGGAGCACACCCTGTGCAGGAGGTGACGAAGTACGAACAGCAGCGGCTCCAGCGTGTCCGCCGCCCCCTCCAGTTCCAGCGAGGACTCGGGGAGTTCGTCTGTCGTGAGAGGGCGGAACGTTCGATCGTCCTCCGCACACGCCCACCGGTGCGCCTGCACACCGGCAGGACCGAATCGGACTTCCAGCTCGCTCCGGTCTCGAAGGGCCAGTTCCCCTATACGGTGGAATCCCAGCGTCCGCAGGGTCTCGCGCAGTTCGTCCGGGATCGGTAGAGCCGAGAGCGGCAGCGGAGCCAGGAAAGCCTGGCCGGCGCCTGGAGACACGATGATCGTGGCTTCTTCGTACACGACACCCCGGGGAAGAACCGAAATGTCCGGCTTCCGCCCGTCCAGGCGTCTGGACAGCATCGCTGCGGCATCGGCCACAACCGCCACGTTCGCCACACCGACCCAGACCCTGGTGAACCCCGCCTGCAGCACGGCCTCCCGAAGCGCCCGGACCAGGGCCGACTCGCCTCCCCTTCGGTCCCACCCTCGCGCGTCTACCCGGCAGGCTCCGGGACCCACCGGAGCTACGCGCGGTGAACCGGCCAGCAACGCCGTCGCGAGGCGGGTTCCTCCCGGATCGGTGGAGAGTGCGGGATTTTCAGGCGTGAGAACGGTGGCCACACGGGATGGGGCGCCGCTCAAGTCGCCGGCCCCTTCCGGTCCCGGGCCGGATCAGGTCCCCAGGGAGGAGACACCGGGCAGAGAAGCGGCACTTCCACCGCCCCCCGTTTTCCTACACGTACCCAGATGGGCCGAACGGAAGGGAGAAAGGGCCCGAAAGCCTCCTGTACGGACTCCACTCGACCCGCACGAAAAGACAGCCGGAGGGCGGCCATGGGAACGTGCCCCACTGTCAGGAATACGGCGTTGGCCTCTTCGGCCAGGCGCTGCAGACGGATCGTCACGGCTCGTCGCAGCAGCGGGTCGCTTTCTTCGGTTGTCGTGGTGTGCGTGGATGCCAGGAGCGCCACAGCCCCGAACGCGCCACTTCGAAGGATCAGGTCGGCACACCAGGCGGCCTCGGATGGGTCGGGAGGGCGAATGACCCAGAATCTTCCCTCTCCCGCAATCAGGCCGACCCAATCCGGCGCGTACAGGGAACGAGCGGGATCGATGAGCGCGATCGACTCGCCGGTGGCTCGCAGGCTGGCCATGGCGGCCCGAAGCAGCGATGTCTTGCCACTCGACCGGGGACCGAGCCATTCGACCACCTGGCCACGAGGCAGTCCTCCCCCGGGCAACAGCGTATCCAGGGAAGAAACGCCCGTGGGAACGGAACCTCCCGGACCGCGAGGTATTGATTCGATCCGTTCAATCTGCCGTTCCAACTCCACGATGGCCGCCGAGTGCCGCATCTCCCCCTCCCGCGAATACCGAATAAACACCGAAAGTAGAGAGATGATACAACACCGCCCTCGTGGCCGGCAAGGTCACACGAGGGCGGCTAGCGCATCACTGGAGTGAGGAGAAGACTCCGGTCAGTTCGGCTGCCTGACACCGAATCGCAAGCCCAGTCCGAACTTCCAGAAGGACGGCAGCCCGGGAGGCGTCTGGTACTCCACGAAACTGTCGATCGCGAACGTCTGGCTGAAGGCGTACCAGAGTCGCATCGATGCATCCCACAGGCTGCCGCTGAGCTCGTCGGAAACGTCGTTGCTCACGTTTCCGTAGAACACCGCGGGCTCGGCCCCGATGCCCGACCTGGCGCCGAAGCGTGTGGCCAGGCCAACGCGCAGTTCCTTTGAAGGCGTTCGACTCGGGACACCCTCAGGAACTCCGCCAAGACCCGACCCGAAGTAATCGCCATAGGAGACCATGGGCTTCACCACGACGGAGGACCCCGCCAGGATGCCCCCCTCTGCGAACACCACCCAGTCGTCCCGGTCGAACCAGTGCCCCATCCAGCCGCCCAGCTTGAACCAGCCACCCGACTCGAATCCGAACGTCTGATCCAGCGTATAGGTGGTCTGGATGGTCCCGTTCACCGGCTCTTTCCTGCGCCCGAACTCGAACGATGTGCGGCTGGCCCTGTTGGCGCCGTAGCTGTAACCGAGGCCGCCGTACATGCCCTCGATGTCATCCTGCCCCCGCACGAG
>JBATJK010000084.1:0-6006 GCA_049668445.1 Gemmatimonadota bacterium | reverse complement strand
CCTTCCGGGTGGAGCCTGACTCCTCGACGCGCGCGATCAGCCGATCCACCGGAAGGGACGCGACAGTTTCTCCGATCAGGTCCAGGGGCAGGTCGTCCAGCTTGCGAAAACGAACGCACGACTTGCCGACATCGAACCGCTTCCCGGTGGCACGGTAGGCGGCCTCGAATCCCTCTCTCGCCTCGTCGGAGATGTAGATGCCCGTCAGGTATACGGCCATATAGTTCTTCTGCCAAGCGAGGGCCGCAAATGCGAGAGGCTGCTTGTTGTACGTATCCGGGTACACCTCCAGCGGCACTTCGTACGCGATCATCCCCCAATTCATGACCTCGACGTAGCCGTCGGGCAGGTTCTCGAGAATCACCTCCCGCACGGTCTCGAGCGCCTCGCGACGATCGGCGGGCAGCTCGGATAGGTACTGGTCTACTGTGGTGGCCTCGGAACGCATACGGTTCCCTCTCAATCAGCAGTCGGATTGTCGACCCTCGGCTTCGACAGGAGTTTCTCGGTGAATTCGAGGCGCGCGTCGAAGTCGGACGACGAATCCTGCAACGCTTGCACCTCGTCCTGGAGCCCGCGGACCGCTTCCGCGAGCTGCTTGACGGCCTCCCTGTCCGCGCCCCCCTCCTCCAGGCGCTCCTTGTGGCGAAACTGCATGCGCTGGCTGAGAAGGATCGTCCCGCCGATTCCGATGAGGGATCCGAAGATCAGTAGCAGGATTTCGGGAGGCAATGCGCCCTCCGGGTCAAAGTGCGTGGGGGCGCCGCCCTACGGCGACGCCCCGGTCCGAGAGTCAGGCGGGCCACAGCCATCCGAACACACCCGCCGTCAAGCAGGCGTACAGGAGCCCGTCGAACGTGTTCTTCAGCGTGGTGCTCCACGCCCTCTTGTACCAGATCGAAGCCTGCCAGCCGGCGACCGTGTAGCACATGAAGGCCGTGGCTCCCACGAACCTGAACACGGCCAGGTAGTGCGCTCCCGGGCCCAGGGCGTGGCCGGCGATATAGGCCGCGAAAAAGCCGACGACCACCGAGTACAGGAACCACTGCCCGAGCTGGCCGCCCATCTTCGGCACCCCGTTCGGCACCACGGTCATCATGGCCATGGGGCCCGCTTCCATCCGGGCCACGAAATCGGGCTCGCCCATCTGCTTCATGCTGTCCGGCTTCGGCATGTGGTACTCGCCCGGCGGGATGTTGAACGGACGCAGGGCATCCATCACGCCCTGTTCGTTCGGCAGCTTGGCGAAGTCGTTGGCATGGTAGCCCAGAGCCATGTGGATGATCGAACTGATCACGAACACGACGAAGGCGGAGAGCAGGATCGGAAGCCAGAGCTCTAGCATCGGGACCATCGGTGCCTCCAGGCTGGGGTCGCAGGTATCCGAGTCCATATCGTAACAGGAAATGCCGGAAGGGGAAGCCCGAGCCTGAACCTGGCATGGTTGACGGACCGGGCGATCCGGGCTTCCTTTCAGTCAGCGCTCCGCACCGACAACGACCCCCGCGAGGATCCCGACGTGCCTACATTAACAATGACTCTGCAGACGGCTCCGAGGCTGGAGATCCCATCCTTCGTGGACCTCCTCAACGCGCTCTGGTCCCTCTTTCCGTCCGCTTTCGCCCTATTCCTGGTCATCGCTCTCGCAGTGGTCCTGCGTCGGGTGCTCGAAGGTTCGTCCGCGGCGTCGACCGGTCGGAAGATGCGCAATCAGCTCATCCTTCTCGCGGTTACCGGATTCGGGCTCGTGCTGGTCGTGTTGCTGCTGCCCATTGGCGACAATCTCCGCGGACAGATCCTCAGCCTGATAGGAATCGTCCTCAGCGCCGGAATCGCGCTTTCTTCCACAACGTTCCTGGGCAACATGCTGGCCGGAATCATGCTCCGCGCGGTGCGCAATTTCCGCATGGGAGACTTCATCGAGGTCGCGGGGCATTTCGGACGAGTCTCGGACCGGGGCCTGTTCCACACGGAGATCCAGACGGAGGAGAGGAACCTCACTACGCTGCCGAACATGTTTCTGGTTACGAATCCCGTGAACACGGTGCGGACCTCGGGGACCATCATTTCTGCAACCGTATCCCTTGGCTACGACGTACCCCGTACCCTCGTCGAGAAGCTGCTCCTCGAGGCGGGCGAGCGGGCTGCGCTGCGCGACGCATTCGTGTTGACGGTGGAGCTCGGAGACTTCTCCGTCACCTACCGGCTGGCCGGCCTTCTGACCGAGGTGAAATCGCTAATCACGGCGCGGTCCCGCTTGCGCTGCGAGATGCTCGACGCTTTGCATCGGGAAGGCGTGGAGATCGTCAGTCCCACGTTCATGAATCAGCGGCCGCTGGCCCCCGAACTAAGGTTCATTCCAGAGCCGACACCTCAGCACTCTACCCGCAGGGGCCACGGTGTTTCATCTCCCGAGGAAATCCTGTTCGACAAGGCGGAAGAAGCCGAGGAGGCCGAGAATTTGCAGCAGAACGTGGCGGACCTGTCAGATCGAATCGAGGCCCTCAAGGTGGAGCTCAAGGAGGCGGCGGTTGACGTCAAGCCGGACCTCGAGACCCAGGTCCTGCAGCTCGAGCAGGAGCGCGAACGTTTGGCGAGCAAGGTAGAGGAGATCAAGAGTGGCGAGTCGGGCGATGCCTGACGCGCTGGAAGAGGCGACGATCGGCCGCCAGGGGCGCACACGCAACGGCGAGGATTTCGCACCATGAAACATCTCTCGATTCTGGCGAGCGCGACGGCGGTGATGGTCTTTGCACAGTGCGGACCGGAGGTGGAACCTGCTCCGGAGGTGCAGCCGGCCCAAGATTTTTCGTCGGTCAGTCGGGTCGATTCCGGCACGGCGGTGTCGGTGATGCTTACCGCCTACAGCACGACCCTCCGGGCCAATGGTGAAGACTGGACGAAGTTGAGGGTCGCGATTACGGACAGCACGGGTCGAGAGATCGTTTCGGCCGAGGACTCTGTTCGCATCTACGTGACTGGCGATGGAAGGGTCGCCGCGTTGGATGGCGCCCGCCTCCCCGTGCTGACAGACTCGGCTGACGTGCCCTATACGCCGGCGAAGCTGGCAAATGGAGTGGCGATGTTTGCCTTCCGAGCGGGTACGTCCACCGGCCGCGTGGAAGTAGAGGCACGATCAGGCGCGCTCTGGCCAGGATCTCACCAGATCCACACCATTCCGGCAGACGTGGAAATGATGACGCCCGCGGCGGAACAGCTCCCTCGCACCACAAAGTCCATCGACCGGATGATCGGGGCAGACATTTCGTTTCTGCCCCAGATCGAGAGCGGAGCAGGGAGGTTCTCCCAGGGAGCAGGAGGGTTCTTCGAAGACGGACAAGAGGTGGATGCCGTCGAACTCTTGAGTAGCCACGGCTTCAACTACATCAGGCTGAGGATTTTCGTGAACCCGGAGAATGAGGCGGGCTATTCGCCGGATCTGGGCTTCTGCGGACTCGATCACACCCTGGCCATGGCCAGGAGAGTCAAGGATGCCGGCATGGGCCTGTTGCTGGACTTTCACTACAGCGATTACTGGGCAGACCCCCAGCAGCAGAACAAGCCGCTGGCCTGGGCCGATCTCGACTATGAGACGTTGAGGGACTCGGTGAGAGACTACACAGCCAGTGTCTTGAGAGCGCTTCAGGATCAGGGAACACTACCCGACATGGTGCAGATCGGAAACGAGATCAATCACGGACTTCTATGGCCGGATGGGCACATCAGCAATCTGGATCAGCTGGCCGGCCTCCTACAGGCGGGTGTGGAAGGGACGGAAGCCGTTGATCCCGACCTGCCGGTGATGATGCACATCGCGCTGGGCGGTCAGAACGACGAGTCGAGGTTCTGGCTGGACAACATGATCGCCAGGGGCGTGAAGTTCGATATCATCGGGATTTCCTACTATCCGCGGTGGCACGGAACGCTCGAGGATCTGCGCGGCAACCTGCATGACCTGGTTGAGCGCTACAATAAGCCGGTCAACGTGGTGGAGTATTCGAACTTCAAGCGCGAGGTGCACGAGATCGTATTCGGTCTTCCCGATGACATGGGCAGGGGCACGGCTATCTGGGAACCCCTCGGGTGGAGGAGCGGGATGTTCGACCGGGACGGTAACGTCACCGATTTGATCGGTGTCTATGATGAAATGAACGCGAGGTACATTCAGGGATCCAACCAGAGAACGGATTAGGTTGCCAGAAGCGTTTCACCTGAGGGCATTTGACACTTCATGGACCATGGGTTGAGAGCAACACCTGCACAAGGTGGTCGGCGAAGTCGTTGGGCTCGAGCCCCCGGTGGTTGAATCGATACTCCATTTCTTTGAGGTAGAGGAGGAAGTGATTGGGGCTGACGCCGTGGTGCCGGAGCAGGCGTTCCTTGGCGTACGCCCAGAAGCCCTCGATGCCGTTGATCGTGGCCGTGCCGCGGACGAATTCGTTCGTTCCATGCTGGACGACCTCATGCGCGGCGTAGTCCTTAGCCAGTCCGTCGTAGGCGGCCCAGGCGTCTGAGTAGATGACCGTCTCGATGCTGACCTTCTGGTGGATGATCGACTGAAGCGTCCGCCTCGAGACGCTGGCCACAGGCTGGACGTAGACGATCCCATCGGTGCGCTCGAAGATGCCGAATACGGCCTGCTTATGCCGGTGCGCGCCCCGTCCAGACAGGACCTGGCCGGATTTTCGAAGTCGGATCCGATTCGCGCGACGACGGTTCCACGGTCGGGGGCCGAAGTAGCTCTCGTCGACTTCGACCTCCCCATCCAGCAGCACGATCGAGCGGTCTTCAAAGGCAGCGATGGCGCGGCGCACATTGAGCAGGAAGCGGTGGAGCCGGTGGTAAGGAACATCTACCCTGCGGGCGATGCCGTGGTCGGTGAGCTCGAGCTCGAACCAGAACAGAAGTTCGTAGATCTCAGGCAGCTCGAACCGGGTGTGGGAGAGCCAGGTGTCGGTGAGTAGACCGAACCGCTTCCGGCACCGCTGGCAGCTCCACCGTCCACTCTCCAGCCGCCACAGCTTGCGCGCATTCCCACAGCGCGGACATCGGGTCCGATCCCCGAATCGGGCTGCACGGAAGATCGACCGAATCCGCGCGTCACTCAGATGACTCGTAAAGAACCGTCGCATGGGCATCCTGACACTTGTCTGTGGTCCACCAAGTGTCAAATGCCCTCACCTGAAACGCCTCAAACGGGTGTCATCAGGGAGATGATGACTCTCCGCTCAACCCCCGGATCGCTTGGCCGAGTAGCCGCGCCGCCCCAGTTCCTCGACCAGGGTGTCCCGGTGCTCACCCTGGATCTCGATCACGCCGTCACGCACCGTCCCGCCCGAGCCACACTTCTTCTTCAGGTCGCGGGCGAGCTCGTCCAGCTCCGCGGCTGTGAGCGGCAACCCTGTCACCACGGTTACGCCCTTGCCCTTTCGGCCTTTTGTCTGCCGACCGACGCGTACGGTGCCGTCACCGGAGGGGGTTCTGGCTGCCTTCTGCTTGCAGCGGCATTGCTCGCTCGGGCGACGACAGTCCGGACACATCCGGCCCATGTCCGTCGAGTAGACCAGACCCCGCTCATCTGTATGTTTCCTCCGCATACCAGAATCTAACTTCGGTTGTCACCATTCGGTCAACCAGGCCGGCGCATAGCGTTACCAGGGCGGTACAGGCCAACATCACTCTAGACCGGTTTGCACCTTCATCACCCGCAGGCAAACCCTTGCAAAGGAACGAATTGCATCTGTCAAACCGCTGCCGTTCGCGTCCTCCGTCAGCCGCCCTTGCTGTCGTACCAGCTGGGCCCGACCCCCATGTCCACCTTCAGCGGAACGTCCAGCTGGATGGCTCCCTCCATCTCGTCGCGGACGATATGGCGGGTCTCTTCGACGGACGCCTCCGGCACTTCGAGTAACAACTCGTCGTGCACCTGCAGGAGCATGCGCGCTCTCGTGTCTCCCGCTGCCAACCGATCGTGCAGGCGGATCATCGCGATCTTCAGCAGGTCGG
>JBATJK010000083.1:0-2646 GCA_049668445.1 Gemmatimonadota bacterium | reverse complement strand
CTCATCGCGTGCTTCGAGGCCGCGTACCCGGTGCGCGTGGGTACGCCGGTCAGTCCCGTGAGGCTCGAGACAGCCACGATGCGACCTCGTGAAGCGATCAGGTGCGGCAGGGCGTGCCGGGTGCAGTGCACGGCCCCGAGATAGTTGACCCTCATTACGCGTTCCAGGGACTCCAGGTCCTCCAGGTCCTCGAACGCGGAGAGCATCGATATCCCGGCATTGGCGACCAGCATATCGATCGACCCGAACTCCGAATGTGAGCTCCGCACGGCAACCGCGCAGTCGGCCTCGCTGCCCACGTCTCCGGGGATGATCAGCGCCCGGGAGCCCTCTGCACGGCATTCCGCGGCGATGGTTTCGAGGTCGGCGCGACTTCTGGCCATGAGGGCCACTCGGGCTCCCTCGCGGGCCAGTCGCAGGCTGATCTCTCGTCCGATGCCCCGGGAACCACCCGTCACCAGGACCGTGTGGTTCTTGAATGTCCCGTCCGGCATGCGAACCTCCCTTCGGGTCAGCACACCCGTTTCCCCGCCAGCGTGAGCGAGTACATTAGCTGTTATGTCGAAGAGCACAAACGCCCCGTTGTCAGCGCGCCTGGATCGCCTCACCTGGCCGGAAGCAGCGGCCTGGTTTCGTCGCGACCCGCGGCTCCTGTTGCCCATCGGAACCTGCCTCCAACACGGTCCGCATCTTCCGCTAGGGGCTGACACGATCGTCGTCGAGCGACTGGCTCAAGCGGTATCGGAGAAGACCGGGATCCTGGTAGCCCCGACGCTCGCCTACGGCGTGAGTTCGGACATCGAGCGATCATACGCCGGTTCCGCGGCCCTGGAGCGAAAGACGCTGCACCGGGTACTCAATGAACTCGTGGACTCGTGGGAGCGGCAGGGTCTGGAGGAGATCGTCCTCATGACGGCCCATGGATACGGGCCGCACATCCAGGCGATGGCCGCGGTGGTGGCGGACTTTGTCCGCGTGCGAGCGGTGGATATCCACGCGATCGACCTGGCCGCCTTCCTCCGGGGAGGCTCGGTAGCGGAACACGCCGGTGAGATGGATACGGCGATACTGCTTCACCTCGCGCCGGAGTTGGTCCGGGAGGACCGGGTGGCGGACGGTGAACCCGGCGGACGCATTCTGCGGGCGGTCAGGGATGAGCCGGTTCCGCCGATAGGGTCTCCCGGCGTCGTGGGAAGACCCAGCCTGGCAACCAGGGAAAGCGGCAGACGGATTTGCGAGTATCTCGTTGACTATATCTCGAGGCGGCTGGATGCCTAGGACGATCAGCCACTGGACTGCGGGCGTGGCGCTGGCGGCGGCCCTGGGACTCGTGACGCCGGGATCCGCAACCGCCCAGCACGACGGGCAGCTCGACGGGGGCACGTTCGAGCATTCCGTGCGCGGCAGCTTCGCGGGAACCGAGACGTTCGCGGTACGTCGACGGGGCGAGGACGTGGTCGCGGTGGGTCGCGTGACCCGCGAGGGAGGACCGGAAACGCTGCGGGCTCTCGAAGTGGGTTTGCGACTGGATAGCTCCGGACGACCCACGCGGTATGAGCTTCAGACCAGGGAAGGTCCGGGCCTGCACGTGGTCGTGAATCGTACTGGCAGCCGGCTGCGTGTAACGACCGCGGCCGATGAAGGGGAACGTTTCACAGAGTTCCTGGCCGACGAACGCCTCGTGTTGCTGGAGCGGGAGATCGCCCACCACTACTACGAGCTGGCGCGTCGAATCCGGGAGGCGGGTGATCCCCGGTCACTGGACCTGGAGGTACTCGTACCGTCCGAGAGCCGTACGGTGCCGTTGCGGGTTCGGGGGCTTTCGAGGGATACCCTGACCGTTGAGGGCGACCGCGTATCCTCCACCCGCTACGAATTGAGCGTCGGTGGAGAACAGACCCTGCTGTGGACCGCGACGGACGACGGCCGGATCGTGCGGGTGGCGATCCCCGGGCGCGGCTGGGAGGCTGCCCGGGTCGCCCGTCCCTGACAACCGTCCGGGGCAACACACAGGGTGTTTCGAGTGTTCCAAGTGCGGGCCGGAGGGTGAAACCCCCGGCTTGTTTTCCACGTACGTACAGAGGATTCGGACAGATCCCGCTAATCAGTTGTCAAGGATAGAGATATGTCTCGCAAGCGCAAGATTGCGATCGGTGTGGGAGTGGTGGCGGTACTCGCGGTCGTGGCGGGAATGCTGGGGGGCGGGGATGGAGAAGGAGTCTCGGTGCGGGTGGAGGACATCGGGAGACACGACCTCGTCGCCCGCGTTACCGCCACGGGCCACGTCGAGCCGAAGACTTCCATCGACATCAGCGCGGACGTGTCAGGACGGATCGTCGAACTCACGGTTGAAGAGGGAGACGACGTCGAAGAAGGCCAGCTCATTCTCGTGATCGATCCGGCCCGCTTCGAGGCGGCGGTGGACCGCGCCGAGGCAGCCCTCTCTGATGCGCAGGCCCGCGAAGCGCAGGCCCGTGGCAACTACCAGCAGGCGCAGCGCGACTGGGACCGGATCCGCCAGTTGAAGGAAGCGGCCGAGGGCATGATCACGGAAACCGAGTACGAGCAGGCGAGAACCAACGCTGAAGTTCAGCAGGCGTTTTCGGAGTCGGCCCGTCACGGAGTGAACATGGCTCGAGCCAGCGT
>JBATJK010000082.1:0-3658 GCA_049668445.1 Gemmatimonadota bacterium | reverse complement strand
GAGGATCACCCGCGGTTGACGCTTCCGATCGCCTCATATAAACTGCACGGCTGTTTTGGGAACGCGTGGACGACGTTGCGCACATAGCGAGGCAGACATGACGGAACTGTCAGCCACCGGCACGCCGATGATGGTGCTCACGGGCACGGCGAACCCGGTTCTTGCGGGCCGGATTGCGGAAGAGCTGGATCAGCCGTTGTGCGAAGTGACTGTAAAGCGGTTCGCCGACGGGGAGATCTTCGTCCGGATCGACGAGAATGTCCGCGGACGGGACGTCTTCGTGATCCAATCGACGAATCCGCCGGCCGAGAACATACTGGAGCTGCTGCTCCTGATCGACGCGGCAAAGAGAGCGTCGGCGGCCCGGGTTACGGCGGTCGTTCCGTACTATGGCTACGCCCGGCAGGACCGCAAGGACCAGCCGAGGGTGTCGATTGCCGGAAAGCTGATGGCAAACCTGATCGTGGCGGCGGGCGCGGATCGCCTCATCACGATCGATTTCCACCAGCACCAGTTGCAGGGGTTCTTCGACATTCCCGTGGATCACCTGTACGCTGCTCCGGTGTTCATGCACCACTACGCGGGCATGAGCCACGACGACCTGGTGGTGGTGGCCACGGACGTGGGTGCGGCGAAGATGGCCCGGGGCTACGCTAAGCGTCTTGGAGCTGGCCTGGCCATCATGGACAAGCGGCGGCCCGAGCCCAACGAAGCGGAAGTGTTGAACGTGGTCGGGGATGTCGATGGCAAGCGGTGCATCATATCCGACGACATGGTGGATACGGCGGGAACCATGGCGAATGCCGCGGTCGCGCTGCGGGAGCGTGGAGCCAGCGAGGTCTACGCCATCGCGACCCACGCCCTCCTTTCCGGACCGGCGGTGGAAAGGCTGAACGGGGCGGGTTTCGTCGAACTGGCGGTGACGGACACGATCGCCATTTCGGATGAAAAGAGATCGAGCCTCAGGAACCTGGAGACGGTGTCGGTGGCCAGTCTGTTGGCGAGGGCCATCGAAAGCACCCACTACAATCGTTCCGTGAGCAAGCTGTTCACATAGCACAGACCAAGAAGCCGGACCGGGCGGGACGGCGCGCGAGGATTGCAGATGAGCGAGCAGGCGGTACTACAGGTCGAAACGAGAACCGAGACGGGCAAGGGGGCGGCACGCCGCATCCGGGCCGCCGGCAAGATTCCGGGGAACGTCTACGGTCACGGCGCCGAGCCGATGGCGATCCAGGCGGACGAGCTTCAGTTCAGGGCGCTGATCAGCAGGATCTCGACAGAAAACACGCTGATCGATCTCAGGGTCGGTGACGAGAAGCCGAAGTCGTGTCTGATCCGAGAGGTCCAGCGGCACCCGTACCGGCCCGTTATCCTGCACGTCGATTTCTTCGAGATCACGGCGGGAGAGAGGATCCGCGTCTCGGTGCCCGTGCGTCTCGAAGGGAATCCGATCGGTGTTCGAAACGGCGGCATTCTGCAGGTCATCCGCTACGAGCTCGAGATCGAGTGCCTTCCCCGAGAGATCCCCTCCGCTTTTGAGGTGGACATCTCGGAGATGACGATCGGCGATTCCCTGCATATCGGTGAGATCGACACGGGCGATGTGACCGTGATCGAAGAGGACAACCTCACCGTGTGCATGGTGGTCATGCCGAAGGCTGCTCCGGTCGAGGAAGAAGAGGCTGACGAGATCTCCGAACTCGACGAAGATGTCGAGCCCGAGGTGATCACCGCGCGTGGGGACGACGGGGACTCGGAGGACGACTAGCCCGGCCGGGGCCGACGGATGAAGCTGATCCTGGCCCTGGGCAATCCGGGCGACCGGTATCGAGACACCCGGCACAACGCGGGTTGGTGGCTGGCGGATCATCTCGCGACTCGCTGGTCTCTCGGCCGTTTCAGGCAGGTGGGTCCCGAGGCCTCTGTGGATGGACGGGTGCAGGGCCACGCGGTCCGAATCAGCAAACCGATGACGTACATGAACCGGAGCGGCCGGGTGCTGTCGAGATACCTGGCCGTTCCGGATTTTCGCTTCGAAGATGATCTGCTCGTGGCTGTGGACGATGCCGCGTTGCCGCCCGGCCGGTTCAGGCTCAAGGGGAGGGGCTCCGCGGGTGGTCACAATGGCCTGCAGTCCGTCGAGGAGGCTCTGGGCAGCCGGGAGTACCCGCGTCTGAGGGTCGGCGTCGGTGCGCCGACTCACCCGGACCTCGACCTCGCGGATTGGGTGTTGGGGGTCCCTCCGGCGAGGGACGAAGAAGCGATTCTCGAGCAGTTCGGCAGGATGGCCCTCGCAATCGAGTCGTGGATAACAGAGGGCATGGAGTCCGCCATGAACGCCTTCAACAGCGCTTGAGGGCCGGCGGTTACACGGTAACGGAAGACAAGAGAGGCTTCTCGTGGAGCATTGGATGAACTGGGCCTTGTGGTTCGGGCTTGGCGGCCTGGTGTTCTCGCTGCTGCTCTATTTCTACGTCAAGAGGCAGCCCGCGGGTGACGAAGGAATGCGCGAGCTCGCGGCTGCCATTCAGTCTGGGGCCATGGCCTTCCTCCGGCGCGAGTATTCGGTACTGGTTCCGTTCGTGCTCGTGGTCGCCGCCATGTTGTACTGGCTGATCGGGCCCGCCTCCGCTGCGGCGTACGTGTTTGGAGCGGCCTGTTCCATCCTGGCCGGATTTCTTGGAATGCAGGCGGCTACGCGAGCCAATGTCCGCACGACGGAAGCGGCTCGCTCGTCCGGGCTGGCGAAGGCCCTGCGTGTGGCCTTCAGCGGCGGCGCGGTGATGGGGCTGGCGGTCGGCAGTCTTGGTCTGGCAGGCCTCGGCGCCGTGGTGTTGATGTTCGATCCCGAGACGGTCGGACTGCGGAACTTCGGCGAAATCGTGAGCGGATTCGCCATGGGCGCCTCCTCGATCGCGTTGTTTGCCAGAATCGGTGGCGGGATCTTCACCAAGGCGGCAGACGTCGGCGCCGACCTGGTGGGTAAGGTCGAGGCCGGGATTCCAGAGGATGACCCTCGCAATCCGGCTACCATAGCGGACAACGTCGGCGACAACGTCGGCGATGTGGCGGGCATGGGCGCCGACATCTTCGAATCGTACGTCGGCTCGATCGTAGCCACGATCGTCCTCGGTGTTACGGTCACGGCCATCGCGCCGGACCGCCGACTCGCAGCCCTGGCTCTTCCGCTCCTGTTCGCCATGATCGGGCTCGTGGCCTCGCTGATCGGCGTGTTCTCCATGCGGATCCTCGAGAGGATGGACCCGGCCGCGGCGCTGCGGAACACCACGTTCGTCGGTGCCATTCTGTTCTGGATCGGGGCCTACTTCGTGACCGTCCGCCTGGACGTGTTCGCCGGTACCTCCGGCCAGTTCTGGGCATGGGGTAACGCCGCGGCCGGTCCCTTCTGGGCGATGCTCTTCGGCTCCCTGGTCGGGATACTGATCGGCCTGGTGACCGAGTACTACACGGCGGCGAAGCCGGTCCGCGCGATCGCGGCGGCGTCCGAGACCGGCGCGGCCACGAACATCATCACGGGGCTCGCGGTGGGCATGGAGTCGGTGGCGATTCCCCTGCTCCTGATTTGCGGCGCGATCTTCTTCGCGTTCCAGTTCGCGGGTCTGTACGGAATCGGAATCGCCGCCGTGGGCATGCT
>JBATJK010000081.1:0-41469 GCA_049668445.1 Gemmatimonadota bacterium | reverse complement strand
GGTGCTGGAATGCGCCTTTCGGCTCTCGCGCGGGTGGTCGAGGAGGCAGGCCTGTGGCTTCCACTGGCCAGACAACCGGACGATCGATCGGTTGGCGGTTGGGTAGCATCAGCTCCAGTAGGTCCATTCGACGGGAGCTTCGGGCCGGTTCGTAGGCACGTCCTGGCGTGCACCATGATTCTCTGGGATGGCAGAAGCACCCGGTGGGGACGACCGGTGATGAAGAACGTTGCCGGATACGAGGTCACGAAGCTGATCTGTGGGAGCCGGGCCCGACTGGGGATCGTGACGACCGTCACTCTCAGACTGTGGCCCCGTCCGCGGATGCTCCGGCATTATCATCTCACGGGCGCGGCCCTCAGCGAAGTGGAGACCATGTTCGCCGGGGCGCCTCGGTGCGAGGCCGTCCTGTGGCAGGGTCGGGCAGGAGGATCCGAGTCGGCCACTGCGTCGGTCTCCCTGGCGGGGGGCCCGGGCTCCGTGTCGACCCGCACACAACAGCTGGAGACCTGGGCGCTGGATCGCGGGATTGATATCGAGGAAGAAGACCGCGGGCCGACCGGGACGGGCGACGGCGCCTCTGCGCCCCGAGCACGACCGGGCACGAGCGCTGCCTACCGCATCACGTTCGGACGCCGCTATCTTACGGCCGGCCTGAAGGATCTGGACCGTCGCCTCGTGAGTGAGGTAGATCCGTGGACCGTGGAGGCATTTCCGACGTCCGGCGTCGTCCGTCTTCTCACGCTGCGGCAGAAGGCCGCCGGACAGAGGCACGCGCCCGCATGGTTGACCACGTTGGCCGATGCCGTCGGGCGGACATCCGTGCAACCCCCTGCTCTCGAGACGCCGGCCGTGCGCATCGAGCGAGGGGGCGAGGAGGAACACTCTGCGGCCCGCAGGATGAGAAGCACCGGGTCGCGCGATATCGAGAGCCGGTGGCTGGCTGCCTTCGCCGGAGTTGAAGTGCCCTGGCAAACGGACTATCTGTGAACACCGAGGAAAATCCGATACTGGAATCTGCACACTACCTTGGACAGCTGCACTGTGCCGCGTGGCGGCGCGCGGTCGTGGCCGGGGTTGCGACCTGGGTGGTGCTGGCCGTGTTTCCCGCCGTCGCGAAGGCCCAGGTGGATTACACCGCCCCGGCAGTGGTCCCCTCTCCGCAGGTGTATGTTGGCAGCCTCGACGGCAAGCACGAGCCGACCCTCCCGCTCTGGCGCACCCCCACGGACGCGCGCCGGACGCTCTGGGTGTACTTCGTGGAGCCCCCGCCGGAACGCCCCCACTTCTGGGATCAGACCGTCCGTGCGATGGAGAAATGGAACGACGTCGGAGGGGTGCCGCTCAAGTTCAAACGAACACGGTCCGCACTGTCCCCGGACGTCGAGTTTCGTTGGATCCGCCAATTCGAGGCTCACCAGGCAGGGACTACCGACTGGGAGACGGACGGGGAGGGTTGGTTGAGTTCAGCGGTCGTGACCCTCGCCACACAGCACGCGAACGGTACGCCGATGAGCGACGAATTCCTGCTGCTTGTCGCGTTGCACGAACTCGGACATGTCATCGGCCTGCCCCACACTGACGACCCGAGGGACGTGATGCACGCGGGAAACCGCAACATGGCTCTCTCGGACCGCGATATCCGCTCCGCGCGACAACTGTACGAAAGACTCGATTCCGAAAAGGTTACCGGTCCGTGAAGATTTATACACGCAAGGGAGACGCCGGACGCACGAAACTGTTCGGTGGACTCGAGGTATCGAAGCACGACGCCCGGGTGGCCGCCTATGGCACCCTCGACGAGCTGAACGCCTCGCTGGGCATGACTCTGGCGCTGGATCCGGGCGGAGAGCTTGGAACGGCGGACCTGGCCCGCGTCCAGGAGGACCTGTTCGTCCTCGGATCACGCCTCGCCGCCGCCCGCCCGGAGCGAGAGATTGAGCGGGGAACGATTCCTGCTCTGAATCCGGAGAGGATTCCCGATCTGGAAGCGTGGATCGATCGGCTGGACGAAGAACTGCCGCCCCTTACGGCCTTTGTGCTGCCGGGGGGCTGCGGCGCGGGTGCGCAACTGCACGTGGCGAGAACGGTGTGTCGGCGGGCCGAACGAGAAGTGACCGCCCTGATCGACGACGATCCTGCTCTGAGCAGCGGCGTAATTCCGTATATTAATAGACTTTCGGATCTTCTGTTCACACTGGCGCGCGCGGTCAATCACCGTGCGGGCCAACCAGAAACCATGTGGCTGCCTGGGCGCCAGCGAGAGAGCGGGCTCCCGACACCGACTGACGAAGGTGCAGAGGACTCTTGACTGACCAGACTCCCGACATTGATCCGTCGCACGATCCTGACGAAACCGCGACCGACGACGAACTCTCCGGGTTGGTGGAAGAGGCGGTCAACGCGCTTCTGAAAGCGGCGCGAGCCCGTCAGACCTACGTACTCGGGAATCCCCTGATCGAGAAGTTTCAAGCGGAGTTGTCCGACAAGCTCGGTGCGGTGTGGGATGCCCTCCCGCACCTGTCCCTCACGTTCGACGAAGGACGTTTGCTGTGGCGTGACCGGGAGGTGTACTCCAAGCCCATGGGGCCTGACAACTTCGCGTTTCGATTCTTCAAGGACGGGGTTCGCCAGTTGGCCCTGCTGCCGGGAGTGGAAGAAGGAGAGTTGGCCGAGTTCATCGAGCTTCTCGCCCATTCCAGGCCGGCGCACGACGACGACCTGTTGGCCATGCTCTGGCACCGGGACTTCAAGGCGATTCGCATGGATTACGTGGACGCTTCGGAGGAAGAGGCCACCGAAGTCCCCACCCCCGATCGCAACGCCGGCGCCGGGGAGAGCCTCGAAGACATGACCGAAATCGAGGCCGTTCTCGAATCGGGCGTCGTCACGGAAGAAGACTCTGCCGAGTTCTCGGACATCGCTCTCGCCGAACCGGACCTGCTGTACCTGAAGCGTGAAATGGAAGCCGAATGGGCGCGTCCCGTCGTGCACGACGTAACCCTGGCGCTTCTCGACCAGTTCGAGATGCGGGACCAGGAACGGCGACGCCAGGTCGTGGACATCTTGCGGAAGATGCTTCCCCACCTCCTGGCTGAGCGGGATTTCGGCAACGTGGCCCTGATCGTCAACGAGCTTCAACTCCTCGCGAACAAGACGGGCGAGAACGAGACGCAGGAGCTCGTCACCTCGCTGCTTCGTGACATGAGCGAAGCCATGGCGGAGATGGTGAGCTCATTGGACTCAGAGATAGCCTCGCCCCCGGCAGACGACCTCGCAGCCCTGGTCGGAGCGTTGCAGGCTGAGGCCATCCCGACTCTGGTAAGGGCGATCCCGGCCGTTCCCAACCGGCAGACGCGCGATCGACTCGCCGAAGCCCTCGATCGGCTCGTCGAAGCGAACCCCGGGTACGTGGTGGATCTACTTTCGGCTGAAGATCCCATGCTCGCGGCGGAGGCCGCGCGAATCGTGGGCCGGATTGGACTCCGTGAGGCCGAACCCGATCTCGTCGAGCTCTCGAAACGACCTGAGGATGTCACCCGACAGGCCGCCATCGAGGCGCTCGCGATCCTCGGATCCGCCGTTGGCGCCGAGGCCCTGGCCACAGCCCTGTCCGATCCGGAAAAGAACATTCGAATGGCCGCGGTGAAGGCCATCGAAGCCGTGCGCCCGGAGCGGGCCGCCGGACTCCTGGCAGGGATCGTCGATCGGTCTGACAAGTCAGACCGCGATCAGGGCGAGCAGATGGCGTTCATGAGGGCCTACGCGGCCATCGCCGGTGACGAAGCCGTTCCCCTGCTCGCGAGATTGCTGAACGGCCGGAAGTGGTGGGGCGGTCGGCGCGCCCCCTCGACGAGGACCTGCGCAGCCCGCGCACTTGGAGTGGTGGGTTCACCCGCGGCGCGAACCGCTCTGCAGAAGGCAGCTTCCGACCGGGCCGCCCCCGTGAAGAGCGCGGTGCGCGTTGCGCTGAAGGCCGTGGACTCCGATTCGGACGAGCGAATGGCAGTCGGCGAGCTCCCGGACGAGGCGGGCGAAGACCCCGTAACAGACGCCCTTGAATTGGACATGAACATCGATATCGACGACGAGGACGGGAAGGAGGGGTCGTCATGACCGGCGCCCAGAAAGACAGCACGGCGATCCTCTCAGCGATGTACGGGGCGGTTCGCGCGCTGCAGCTCTATCCCGCCGAGAACGAAGTCGTGAAGCGTGGACTCAGGGAGGTCAAGGAACTGGCCGACGGCATCCTTGCGCACGAAGGCGGACTCAGCGTTTGGGTCGCCGGGAACTATATGTTCGTCAATGACCTCCAGCTGCGACTCGACCTGCATGACTATGCTTCGCTGTCCGCATTTCGCGAAGTGTTGCGGGGTCACGGGGTCGGTCGAATGGAAGCCGACCCCAAAGCCGCCGCCGAGGACTGGCAAACGTTCCTCGAGTTGATCGCGGCTGACCCCGCGCCGGGACAACCTCCGCTTGAGGCCCTCCATGCACAGCTGGAGAGCAAGGGCGTTTCGCACATCACTGTTGGTCCGCCGTCCCCCATGTTCGAAGGAAGTGAGGGCGAGCAGTCGGTCGAAGCGGCCCGGCGCACTTACACCCGATCCGTGAAGGTCGCACGCGACATGATGGAAGGGCTGGTTCTCGGAAAGGCGATCGGAGCCCGGCGGGCGGAACGCGCGGTCCTGTCCGTCGTGGACCAGGTGCTCCAGGAACCGGCGACTATGATAGGTATGCTCACGCTCCGGGACTTCGACGACCACTCCTATGTCCACTCGGTGAACGTCTCGATCCTGTCCGTCGCCCTCGGGGACTTCCTCGGCCTGAACCGCGAGCAGTTGTTCGAACTCGGATTCGCGGCCCTGTTTCACGACATCGGGAAGGTCCTGATTCCGGCATCGGTGCTGAACAAGATGGGCTGGCTGAACGACGAGGAGTGGAGGCTGGTAAGCCAGCACCCGGACTTTGGCTTGCTGATGCTGTTCAACGTCGAGGGGTTCGAGGACCTTCCGTATCGGGCCATGCTCGCGGTGTACGAGCATCACATGAAGCCCGATTTGTCCGGGTACCCGCGGGTGATCCGGCGGCGGCGGCAGGGTCTCTTCGCCCGCATCATAGCGCTAACCGAAGCGTACGATGCCGCGATTTCCAACTACAGCAAGCAGTTCCTGCCCTGCTCTCCGGACGAGGCTATCCGGCAGCTTCGGGAGGCGGAGACAGGCGCGTATGACAGCGTTCTGACCCGCGCCTTCGTCAACATGATGGGCATCTTTCCAGTCGCAACACTCGTGATCCTCGACACCGGCGAGATGGGTGTCGTGGTGGCGCCGAATCCGAATCCGAAGGCGCTGAACCGCCCCCTGGTCCGGATCATCGCTACGGCGGGCGGCGAGCGAGTGGGCGACGGACCGATCCGTGACCTCACGGAGCGGGACCCGGAGACCGGACAGTATCGACGCACGATCGCGCGGTCCTCGGACCCCGCCCGATACGGAATCAATGTTGCCGACCATGTCGCCTGAGGACCTGCCGGCGCCACAACTCCTCACCGTTCCGTTCGAGGTCCCCGCGGCCGGGGGCCTCCTTCGCGGTGATATCCGTTCCCCGTTGGACGCCCTGTCCCTTCAGGGCGGGCGGAACAAGCGTCTGATCGTCGTTTGCCACGGCTTCAAGGGATTTAAGGACTGGGGGTTCTTTCCCTACCTCGCCGAGAACCTCGCGATTCGCGCCGGCGCCACCGTGGTGTCGTTCAACTTCTCCGGCTCGGGCATCGGTCCCGACCTGGAGAACTTCACGGACCTCGAGGGTTTCGCCCACAACACGTTCTCGCGTGAGGTGGCCGACCTCGAGGCGATCCTGGATGGCGTCCGGGCGGGCCAGCTCGGGGAGGCCCGTCTTGACCCGCCAAACTCGGTGGGTGTGCTCGGACACAGCCGGGGCGCCGCTGCGGCGATCCTGGTCGGCGCCGTGCGCCCGGAGGTGCGGGCTGTGGTGACGTGGGCCGGTATCGGCTCGGTGTTCCGGTACGAAGCCTGGTTCGCAGAATCACTCGGAGAGGGAGACGTGATGCAGGTCCTGAACGCGCGCACGGGCCAGCGCCTGCCGCTTCACCGTGATGTCCTCGACGATCTGCGCGCCAACCGCGGCGCTCTGGACATGGAAGCGGCTGCCAGCCGTCTGGGCCCTGCGCTCCTCATCGTGCACGGAACGGCGGACGAAGCCGTCCCCGTGGCCGAAGCACATTCGCTGCACGCTGCCGCGGTGACCGCCGAACTCGCTATCATCGATGGAGCAGGCCACACCATGGACGCTTCACACCCGTTCCCCGGGACCAATCCGAGGCTGGATGAGGCCGTGAGCCGATCGGTAGCTCACTTCGAAGCGCACCTGGCGGAGGAGTCACCATGATCGGGTCAACGTCATTGAAGGTCGCGGGGCTCTGGCTGGCGGTGGCGTCCGTAGCCGCATGCACGATCGAAATCGAGGACGAAGGGGACGCAGACGTCCAGGGATCGGTGATCAGAATGCTCGAGGAATCGGCGGGGGCATGGAACCGCGGTGAACTCGCCGGATTCATGGACGACTACGTGGAGTCCGCTAACACGACGTACATCGGCAGCACGGGCCTGTTGAGCGGATACGAATCGATCCGCGCCCGGTATGCGCCGCTGTTCGAACCCGGGGCTACGCGCGACAGTCTCCGGTTCGAGGACGTGAGGGTGCGGCGCCTGGCCGCGATCGAAGCGATCGCCACCGCGAGATGGATCCTTTACCAGGGCGATACGGTCACGAGTTCGGGGTCTTTCACTCTTGTCCTTCGGCACACCAGTGGCGGGTGGAAGATCATTCATGATCACTCGTCCTCCGACCCCGTACCGCCTTCGCCGGTCGAGTAGCCGTGCCTGAGAGCGCCGTCGTCGACGCAAGCCCGGTTGAATCCGCACCACAATCGAGCATCACGGACGAGTTGCTATCCGCATGCGTGCATTGTGGATTCTGCGTCCCGGTTTGCCCTACCTGGGATATCCTCCGGGAGGAGAACGACTCGCCGCGGGGACGCCTGTATCTGATGCGGGCCGAGGCTGACGGGCGGGTAGACCCGGCCGGGGCGTTCTCGGTTCACCTCGGCCGCTGCCTGGGATGCAGGGCGTGTGAGTCCGTCTGCCCGGCCGGGGTCCCATACGGACACCTCCTGGAGCGGGCCCGGGCGCGGATACCGGCTCGCCCGATGGCACGACGTCGGACACGATGGTTCCTTGCCGCCCTTACGAACCCGGACGCCGCGAAGTTCACCTATGCCGCGGCCCGGCTCCTTCGATCCATGGGCGTCGCCCGTGCCCTCGGCCGGCTTCTTCCCGGCAAGGCCGGACAGGCCCTCCGGCTGCTCGCGGCGACGCGGCCCGTATTCGGACACGCTCCGGGCGCGGCGGAGGCGACAACGGCGGTTGACGGTGGACGAGCAGCCGAGAGCGATGTCGCCACCTACGCTCTTCTGACCGGCTGCGTAATGGACGGTCTCTTCTCGCACGTGCACGCCGCGACGAGGCGCACGCTGGCTTCGATCGGCCATCGTGAGGTCGAGGCCCCCGAACAGGTTTGCTGTGGAGCTCTGCACGCGCACGCGGGGCTTCTCGACGAGGCCCGGGAGCAGGCCCGGCGAAATATCGAGGCGTTCGAGCGCACGGATTGCGACTGGATCATCACGGACTCGGCAGGTTGCGGGGCCGGGCTCAGGGACTACCCGGCGTGGTTCGCGGACGAACCGCAGTGGCGGGAACGTGCCGAAGCGCTTTCCGACAGGGTCCGTGACGTCACCGAGATCCTCGCCGCCGAGTTGAGCCAAGCGGGTCCGTCGCGCATGGCCCCCGGGGACTCACCGATCCTCGAGGGGCGGGTGGGTTACGATGCCCCGTGCCACCTGCACCACGGGCAGGGCGTCAGGCAGCAACCCCTCGACGTGCTCCGCACCCTGCCGGGACTCGAGGTCGAAGCGCTGCCTTCTTCAGATCGATGTTGTGGCGGCGCAGGCATGTACAACTTCGAGCACCCGGACCTGGCGGCACGAGTTCGGGCCCCGAAGCTCGCCGAAGTTCAGCGCGGCGGGTTCGACTGGATCGCCACGGGCAACCCCGGCTGCATCATGTACCTGGGCGCAGGCCTCATGCGCTCCGGGGATCATACGCCCGTGGTCCACCCGGTCGAACTCGTGGACCGCGCCTGGAGCTGACGATGCCGGGACCTGGCGTCTTCGACTTTCTGATCGTCGGTGGGGGACTGGCCGCCGCAGCCGCCGTGGACGGCATCGGCGAAGTGGACCCGACGGCCACGATCGGCCTGATCACCGAGGAATCCGAGCCACCCTATCAGCGTCCACCGCTCTCGAAGGAGTTCCTGCAATACCCTGACGTGCCGCGCTCGTTGCTCTACGTGAAGCCCGAAGGCTGGTTCGAACAGCAGGAACGCGTCGAACTCATCACCAGGCAGAAGGCGTTGGTGCTGGATCCCGCGGCCATGTCTGTCACCACCGCGCGGGGCAACGTGTTCCGGGCCCCACGCATCCTCATCGCCACCGGCGGACGAGCCCGACAGATCGATCTTCCGGGACGCGATCTCGAGGGGGTCTTCACGCTTCGAACCGTGGATGACTCCGAGGCCATTCGCGATGCCGCCGTGGCGGGGTCTCGCTCCGTGCTCGTAGGGGCCGGATTCGTGGGTATGGAACTCGCGGCTTCGTTGACGGCGCACGACGTGGCGTCCACGGTCATCGAGACCCGGGACCGGGTGTGGGCCCGGATTCTGCCCCCGGATCTTTCTCGGTGGATGCATGCGTTCTATGAGGGTAAGGGCGTGTCGTTCCGGCTGGGATCAGGTGTTGATCGGTTCGTCGGGCGGGGGAAGGTGGAAGCGGTCGAAGTCGGCGCCGAGCTGCTTCCGTGCGACCTTGTGGTGGTCGGGGTCGGCATGGACCCGTGCGATGGGATCGCCGGGGACGCGGGCCTGGCCGTGGCGGATGGGATCCTCGTGGACACCTACGGAGAGACCAGTCACCCGCACATCTATGCGGCCGGAGACGTGGCTCGATTCCCTGATCCGGTGTTCGGAGGGCAAACGAGGGTCGAGCACTGGGAGCACGCGCGTGAACATGGGCGGCTCGTCGGGCGTAACATGGCAGGCGAGAGGGTACCTTACGAGCTGCTGTCGTATTTCTTCTCCAGAGTGTTCGACCTGAACCTCAACGCAGTGGGGCGTCCGGCGCTGGCCGACGAGACCGTGGTGTGGGGAGAGCCGGGCGAAGGACCATGCGCGGCGTTTGGACTGTCAGACGGTCGCCTGTGCGCAATCGTCCTGATGGACGCCGCGGAGGAATTGGAGGCCGGCCGTGCTCTCGTTCGAGAGCGCGTTGCGGCGCAACTGGTTTACGATGTCACCGGGCGAGGCGATATCTCGCTGCGTGACCTGGCCCGATCGGCCACCAAATACCGGGACCGGGATCCCGGAACAGGAGATACGAATGAGTGAGACGGACCTGGCGGAAGCCGTGCGACAGGAGCTACGCGGAGTGATGGACCCCGAGTTGGGCATCAATATCGTGGACCTCGGCCTGGTGTACGACGTGGAGGTCGAGGACGCCCATGCGAAGGTCACGATGACTCTGACCAGTCCGGGTTGTCCGGCCGGGGGACAGATCCTGATGAGCGCCCAGCACGCTGCCGAGGCAGCCGAGGGTGTCGAGAAGGCGGACGTGAATCTCGTGTGGAAGCCGTTCTGGACACCGGACAGGATCGATGCCGCAACTCGTGCTATGATGGGATTTTGACCCCCCGGAGACCGGTCCTTTCGCTCCCCACCGTTGAGACCCCGTTGATGCAGACCCCTACCGTTCCGCACAGACAGCGGAGCGGTTCAGGCGGGGTCGCCAACCTGCTCGACAGGAACCTGAACCTGTACGGTCCGGGCGCAAAGCCGTGAGGTCGCAGGGGCGCCCCGTCTGTCTCTGACGGAAACGGGGGATCGTTCGTTCGTCCCGGCGGGGGCGCAGGGGGCGCTCGAGCTTTCCCTCGTTTCGGTCGTCCCTTTGACGCTTGCCTGACCGCCACGTGACACTCCCGTGACGCCCCTGTTCGAACTTGACCGTGCGTTCGGGGCGGATGTCCACCCGACCTGAATGTGATGTGAGAGAGCGGAGGGTGAGTCCGGGTCGCACCTGTGGGGCCGCAGGGTGTCGAGATCGGGTTCTCCTTCGCTTTTCTCATTCACCCTCCTATCTTCCCGTTCGGATTCCGAGGGGAGAGCCGCTTGTTCCGATTGATCCTGTTGTTCACGCTGCTTCCGCTCGCCGAGCTGAGCCTGCTGCTCAGGATCGGGGGGTGGCTCGGCACCGGCCCGACCGTCGGGCTGGTCATCGTCACCGGCGTCGTGGGTGCGTGGCTCGCGCGGCGTGAAGGCGCGCGCACGTGGGGACGCGTCCAGGCGGACGTGGCCGCTGGCCGCATGCCTGGAGAGGAACTGCTGCACGCGCTGCTTGTTTTCATTGCGGGTGTGGTCCTCGTGACTCCCGGCGTGCTGACCGACGCCGTGGGTCTCATCCTCCTCTTCCGACCCGCCCGGGAGGCGATCGCCGGTCGAATTCGGAAACGGCTTTCGGGCCAGCTCCAGTTTCAGACGGTGGGTTTCAGTGGCGACCGGGCGAACCAGGGTGGTGATGCGACGCAGCCTCCCGGCGACGCGGAAGCGGGTCGCCCCGGCGGCCGCGTGATCGAAGTGCAGGCAGACTGAAAGGAGATCGGAGGTATGATGGATAGAGGCGTGAACCCGGACCTGGGGCTGGCGATTCTGCGGGTCGTCGTCGGTGTGATCTTCATCGCGCACGGGGCGCCGGCCGTGTTCGGGGGGATGGAGGGCACCGCCGCGTTGATGGAATCCCTCGGTATTCCCCTGCCAGTCGTCGCCGCATGGGCGATCAAGCTTCTCGAGTTTCTGGGTGGCATCTCCCTGATTGCGGGCTTTCTCGTGACGCCCGTCGCGCTCCTGCTGGGCGCCCACATGATGACGGGAATCGTGCTCATCCACGCGGCGCGCGGTTTCTACGTCGTCGGGCCCGATGCCAATTCCGGGATCGAGTTCAACCTGCTGCTCGCGGCGGCCCTCCTGGCACTGGTCTTCGCAGGACCCGGATTGGCAGCGATGGACTCACGCCAGAGCGGTTAGGAAACGACACCGCGCGCGGTGTCGAGGCGCGCGAGCGCCCACGCCGCGTGCTCCCTGACGACGGGCGATTTTTCATCGAAACAGCGCATGACGACCGGAAGAACAGCGGGGTCACCGCTGTTGCCAAGACCCACGCACAGATTTCGCAGCAGTCCTTCCCGACCCGGGCGTGCCAGGGCCGTTTCGCCATAGAGTGAACGGAACTCGTCGTCGGACAGGTCCAACAGCTCCTCGGTCCAACTCATCATCGATTGCGAAGGCACCGGACCTCCCCAGCTGGCCGCCAGGCCCGCAAGCTCGCCAGCCGGAACGCCGTCGTTCCAGGGGCAGACCTCCTGGCAGATGTCGCACCCGAACACCCTGTTCCCGATTCCGGGGCGAAGGGCCTCGGGAATCGATCCTCGCAATTCGATGGTCAGGTATGAAATGCACAGCCGCGCGTCCAGTTCGCGGGGGGCCGTAATCGCCCCGGTGGGGCAGGCCTCGATACATCGAACGCACGTACCGCACCGATCCGCCTCGAAAGGAGGGTCGGGAGGGATCTCCGCCGTGGTGAGCAGTTCCCCCAGAAGGGTCCACGAACCGAGCTTCGGGTGAATGAGCATGGTGTTCTTCCCCACCCAACCGAGTCCCGCCCGTTGGGCGTGGTCTCGCTCCAGGACCGGCCCGTAGTCTACGTATGGCTTCGCCGCGGCCGACGGCCAGCGGTTGCGAAGCAGGGATGCGAGGCGCTCGAGGCGCAGCTCGAACTCGAGGTGATAGTCCCGGCCGGCGGCATAGGCGGCGACCAGGGCTCGTCCCACATCGTCATGTACTGCAGCCGCTTCAGCTTCGGGTGTTGGAGCGTAACCCAACGAGACCATCACGAGGGTCCGGCACCCGGGAAGCGCTTCGCGGGGATCCAGCCGCCTGCGCACCGAATCCTCTCGCTCCATCCACCGCATCTCGCCTTGCCAGCCCCGGCTCAACCACTCGAGGTACGCGTCAGCGTGAGGGGGAGCGGCGGCGGGCGCGAAACCGACCTGGAGAAAGCCGAGGCCAAGCGCATCCTTCCGAAAATCCTCCCGGTCTTCGATCGACACGGCCGATTCCGGGTGCTCAGAAAGCATGGGCTCCGGATCCATCCGCCCGTTCAGACGCGGTCCGCGCTCGGACACAGGCTGCGGATCTCGCAGCCCGAACAGTCCGGCTTGCGGGCCGCGCACCGCTGCCGTCCGTGCAGGATCATGCGCCACGGAAACGAGTGCCAATCATCTGGATCGAGCACCTGCATCAGGTCGCGCTCGACCCGGACGGGATCCGTCTCTCCGGTCAGACCAAGCCGGCCGGCCACGCGTTTGACGTGCGTGTCCACCACGACCCCTTCGTTCCGGCCGAACGCGTTGCTGAGCACGACATTCGCCGTCTTGCGGGCGACACCCGGCAGTTCGATCAGCTCGTCCATGGCATCCGGGACGTGGCCGCCGTGCTCCGCGACGATGCGCTGTGCCATCCCCTGGATGTTCCTGGCCTTGTTTCGATAGAAGCCGGTCGAACGAATGAGGCCTTCGAGCTCTTCGCGATCCGCGCCCGCGAGGGCATCCACATCCGGGTATCGCTCGAACAGGGCAGGTGTCACCCTGTTCACGCGTTCGTCCGTGCACTGGGCGGAGAGGATGGTCGCCACGAGCAATTCGAGGGGCGTGCCCCAGTCGAGGCTGACCGTGAGATCGGGATAGTGCTCCGCGAGAATCGGCTTCAGTGCGACTGCCCGATCCCGACGCTTCTTCAGGGACTCGACCCTGCGCGCCGCCATCAGGGCGCCGCCTCCACCCTGGCGTCCGCGGGGCGTCCGGATCCTGGCTCCGACGCCCGGTGCAGGATGTCCGCGGCCGTGAGGACCCCGAGCACTTCTCCTTCCCGGATCACCATGATCCGGTCGTAGTTGCCGGTCTTCGCTGCCAGGACCATCTCGACGAGTGGCCGGTCCGCTTCGACCGCCGGAACCTCATCAATCGGGGACATGATCTCGAAGACGGTGGCGGCCGCTCGTTGATCGAGCGAGAGTCCGGAGGCGTCGGCGACCGCTACGACTCCGACCAGGCTCCGCCCGCGAACGACGGGGAAGGCCGTGACCGGATAGCGGAGAAAGTAGCGCTCCACGAGTTCTTCAGCGGTCAGGTCTCCCGGGACGAAGACGGCGGGGCCCGAGATCATTCCGCCGACCGTCATCCCCTGCAGCGAATGCTTGAGCTCGTTCTGCTCCGAGGCCGAGGCCGCGGCGCCGGAGAGGAACCAACCGAGGAAGATCCCCCACACGCCAGCGAACTGGACGCCACTCACGAACAGGAAGAAGCCGTACGCGATCAGCAGCCACCCGAAGCCCCGGCCCACCCACGTGGCCCACCGGGTTGCCCGGTACGGGTCACCCGTGACTCGCCATAGAACCGCGCGGAGTACCCGGCCACCGTCGAGCGGGAAGGCCGGAACCATGTTGAAGATGGCGAGAACAAGGTTGAGCATCGCGAGCGTACCGGCGACGACCGCGGCTGGCGCTATTTCGAATGCCTGGAACATCCGGGCGAGAACGACGAAACCGCCGGCCAGGGCCAGGCTGCTGAGCGGTCCGACGATGGTGAGGAGAAACTCGTCGAGGGCGCGCTCCGGTTCCTGCCTCATCTCGGCCACGCCGCCGAAGATGAACAACGTGATTCCCTCTACCGCGATGCCGCGCGAACGCGCGACCACCGAGTGCGCGAGCTCGTGCAGGAGGACCGAGAGAAAGAGCAGCAGGGCCCCGGAGAATCCCATCGCCAGGTAGGCGACCCTGGAGCGGCCCGGCAGGTCCACTGGAAACTGCCACGAGGCGAACGTCCACGTCACGAGAACCAGCACGACGAACCAGGAGTAGTCGATGCGGATTCGGAAGCCCAACAGGCGCCCGGCTCGAAAACCCCCCAGCCTCATGGCAGCGTCCCTGGCTCGAGCATCATGAGGGTGGCGCCGGAAGAGCGCGGCGGTCCATCTCCCACAACTCCAGTTGAGATCGGCGGGAAAGGCGGCTCCACCAGGGCCGGCGCCTCTCCACGATCACCCACAGCCGCCCGCCGGCCAGGTTTCGCACGCGCGACCAGAGCAGGGAGGCTTCGAGCGGAATCCGTACGGACCAGTCCGTGCCACGCCATCCGAACATCGCGAGGCGGTCTGAGCGACCCAGCACGACGTCGATGAACGTTTCACCCTCGAGCCGCACGTGGCCATTCTCATCGGCCGGAAGAAACCTGTGAAACAGGGGGTCGAAGTCGAGGCCCGCGAGCCGGCGGTAGTTCTGATCCATAGCCCAGTCGAACACGTCGAGGCCCTCCTCGTCCGCCGCCGCCTCGCGATGGTGCAGAAGCTCGTGCAGCATCGTCTCCCACAACTCGGCCTGCCAGTCGAACCGCGGATCCCCTACCGCCAGCTCGTCGAACGAGCCGAAGTAGAGCACGATCTCCGACTGCGTATCGCCGATGCCTCCCGTGGCGTCGGGCCACTGCTCCGTGATGCATTCCCCCAGCGTCCAGACTCCGGTCAGCGAGGGGTGACTTCTCGCTTCCCGCTCCACGGTCACGCCTGAAACGCCCTTCCGGAAGGCCGCGGGGATGTCGTCGTACATCCGACCGGCCAGGTCGCTGAAGCTCTCGTGGTTCATTCTTCCAGCGCCGCCACCGTGTGGTAGCGCCCCCCGAAGTGAACGAGAGGAGGCTCGCTCGCCATTTCGATGTCCGCTGCCGTGACCCGACCGATGAAGATCGTGTGATCTCCCGCTTCCACGTCACGCTCGACATCGCACTCCACCCAGGCCAGGACCCCGGGCAGCAACGGGGAACCCCCCGGCGCGGCGCCCCACTCGACTCCTTCGAACTTCGTCCCTTTCGAGCCTGCGAACCGGTCCGCGCTGGTCGCGTCTCCGGAACGCAGAAAGTTCAGGGCATAGCGGCTCGCCTCGCGTATCGCCCCCGGGGTGTTGGCGTCCCGTCCGACGCACACCAGGACGAGCGGCGGATCCAGTGACACGGAGCACACCGCGGTGGCCGTAAATCCACGCGGATCTCCATTGCCGCCCAGCGCCGTGACGACCGTCACGCCGCCAGCCAGGCGTCCCATGACCTCACGGAAGACCTCGGGCGCGAGCGACATCAACAGCGTCCCGTATTCAGGGAACCAGTTCCTGCCGGGGTTCTTCCAACTCCACCACCCACAGGCCCGAGCTGAAGTCCGACACGAAGATGTTGCCCTTGTAGGGCTGCGGTCCCCAGGCGTCCGTCTTGTTGGGGTTGGGGCCCTCCGCGTCCTCCGTCATGTACCACCCGATCTCCCGTCCCTGGCGATACAGATCGCCACGGAGCTCTCCGGAGATGTCCACCACGCGAAGACCGGCCTGGTAGTAGGCGACGTAGAGCTTGTCGTCCTCGGCCCACAGGTTGTGAACGCCGGCCTCGGGCACCCGGTACGTGCCCACTTCCTGCGGGCTTTCGATGTCGGTTACATCCACGACGTGGACGTGCCCGCGGGGGCCGTTCACGCATTCCGAGCACCCGAAGATCTCGTCTCCGAGGAACACGTAGTTCTTGTACCGGATCGCGTGGTGCGTGTTGCCGTACGACTCAGCCCCGTGCCGCGTCAGATACTTGTACTGCGACACGAACTGCGGCTCGATGGGGGTACCGCCCTTGATCCCGGCTCCCACGTCCAGGACGACCAGGCCGTCATCCCAGTAGCTGAGGTAGGCCAGGCCGTCGAGCACCATGATATCGTGCAGCGAACGGGCTGGGTTGTCGACCTGCCAGCGACCCACGTTGGCCGGGTTCGCCGGGTCCGAGATGTCCACGATGTGCACCGCGTTCGTACCGTTGTGTACCGCGTACACGATGTCACCCTCGATCCACACGTTGTGCACGCCGCCGGTCAGCCCCTCTGTGAAATGCGTGATGATGGTCGGGTGCGCGGCATCCGCTATGTCGAGGATGGTAAACCCGTTGCGTCGATTGGACGCGCCCTCGCTGGTGATGATGGCGAGCGTAGCGTCGGCGTTGATCTTCACGTCGTTCTGCCGGCGACCGTCCACCTTGACCGAGTCGGTGATCACCGGGTTCGTGGGATCCGTGACGTCCCACGCATACATGGTGGCCGCGGACATCGTCCCGGTGTAGGCATAGTCACGACCGTCCGTGCCCTCGAACACCCACAGATCGGTGGTCGCGCCCGCCTCCGCCGGAACGATGCCGTGCGCCTTAAGCGTCACGTCCCATCGAGGCGGACGGGGGGCGGCCGTCACTTCGGCTACTTCCGAAATCGAGCCAATCGTCGCGGTAATCCTGTACAGCCCCGCATCGTCGGCCACGAACACCCCGCGACTGTCGATCGTGGCCGCGATCTGGGCGGCACCGCCGATGCGGGAGACGGACCACTCCACCGGAACGCCGGGGACTTCCATGCCTCCGCCGTCCAGCGCCCCGGCCGAGAAGTGAACCACGTCACCGGTGCGGACACTGGTCTCAGGAGGATCCAGCCGAAGGCGGCGGATCGGGTTGAACACCACCCGTACGTCGGCCTCGGCTGTCGTCCCGTCCGCCTCGGCTTCGATGCGTGCGGTACCGGGTGAGACCGCGAACATGGTCCCGCCGGCCCCAATGCGAACGACCGACTCGTCGGAGGACGACCACGTGATGTCGGCTCCCACGCGCGGACCGACGTCGGACCAGGCCTCGAAGGAAACCGGGTAGCGTGCCCCGGCAAACAGGGCTCCGTCAGGCAGAACCAGCTCCAGGCGGGTGACCCGGGCCGGCAGTACCTCCAACACAGCCTCTTCGCGAAGGGTGCGGGCGGGCCCCGATGTCGATGCCGGGACCTCAACGAGGATCGTGACACGGGCCTCCCCCGGTTGTCGACCGATCACCGTACTGCCATCGGCCGCGATCTCCGCCGCCACACCGACCACGAACACCTGGCCGGACGCTCCCGTGACGCGTTCGCCGCCCGCATCGTACGCTCCCAGGGTGAGGGAGGCCGACTCCCCTTCGCGAATCGACGTCGGCTCCACGCGAACCTCCAGGCGATCGATTCGGAGAGCCGCTCGCTCCTCCTCCGTCAACTCGGTCTCGGGCAACGTCACCTCGGGCATATTGTCCGCGCCCGTGGCCTCGGCCACCGTCTCCGGACGGGGCGTGGGGGCCGGGCCCTCCGGTTCCGCCTGCCGGCTCGAGCATCCCACCAGGAGCGCCAGCAGCACGAGCGACGTCACATTCCTCATCCGACCTCCATGATCCGTGTCAGCTGCGTCACGCTTCGTCCGCTCCCTCGAAAGGGCGGGCAAGCAGGCGATTCGTCGCGAGGAGAACCGCGATCACTACACCGCCCTGCACCAGGACGGTTCCCACGTTGAAGCTCGAGAACGGAGTGAGCGTCGCCGCCAGGTTGTCGAGATCAACGGCCTGGCTGAGCCACCAGAACATCAGGACGATCGCTTCCAGTGCCACAAACACCATCACGGCACACCACCACCGACCGATCACGATGTCGCTCCCTTCCCGGTTCACCAGGCGTGTACGGAAGCGGTTCACGCCGTATCGGAGAACGCCGATCGCGAAGAAGAGGCCCGAAAGCATGAGCCCCACGCTCCATACCCAGTCCTGGTTGCGAAAGAACTCCATCGAGAGCGCCGACGGCACACCGAACAGGAAGCCCGCGACGGCCACGATCTGGATCGCCCGGCCGCGACTCAGCCCGAAATCGATCAGCACTCGAGACGCGAGTTCGATCATGGAAATGAGACTGCTCCACGCCGCGAACACCAGCGCAAGGAAGAACAGGATCATGAACAGGTTGCCGGCCGGCATGCGGGCGAACAGCTGCGGGACCCAGATGAAGGTCAGCCCCTCGTTTCCCGCCCCCACGATCGTGTCGGCGGCCTCGGGCATGATGGCGAACGCCGTGCACAGCACCATGATGCCAGCGAGCAGGGACACCGAGTTGTTTCCGAAGCCGAGCACGAACGCGTTGAGGGTCGTGTCCTCCTGATTGCGGAGGTATACCGCGTAGGCCGTGATCAGCCCCCAACCGGCTCCGGTGTCCCAGGCGTTCTGGGTCAGGGCCTCCAGCCAGATGCGAGCGGAAAGCAGGTCGCTCCACTCCGGTGTGAACAGGAAAGCCAGCCCCTTCTCCGCACCCGGCAGCGTGATCGCGCGAATGGCGAGCACGATAACCAGCACGAAGAGAGTGGGGATCAGAACGCGGGCTGCCTTCTCGATCCCGCGAACGCCAAACGCGACGACGGCCACGCCGAGCCCCATGGCGATTCCGTGGGTGAGGACCGCCGCGCCCGATCCAGCGTATCCCTCCCAGAATACCGTGGCCGCCTCAGGCGACGTCATCGGAATGCCGTTCGTGAGTGAGCCCCACAGGTAGCGGATGGTCCAGCCCATCACGACCGAGTAGTAGAACATGATCGCGGTAGCCGTGAAGGCCACCCAGGCCCCCATCCAGGCACTTCCGCGCCCGAGCAACCGGGCGAAGGCACCGATCGGCCCTCGTCGGGTTTCCCGGCCCATCGCGAACTCCACCAGGATCAGCGGAACCGACCACAGGAGAAGGAACACGGCCCAGGCGAACAGGAAGGAGCCACCGCCGTTGTTCGCCGCAACGCGGGGGAACCGCCAGATGTTGCCGGTGCCGACCGCCATGCCGAGCATGACCAGCATGGTTCCCCAGCGCGAGGAAAAGCGCTGATTCTCCTTCACTCTCCGACCTCCGTTGCGGGTCGCGGGTGTGCTCCAGGCCCCGGCGCTTCCCCATTTCCGTCGACGACGCTCTCCAGCCAGCCAAGCAGGAGGCCATTGAAGCTGGCGGGCATCGACAGGTGCGAGCAATGCCCGGTTCCGGCCACCTCCTGGTACCTCGCCCCTGGCACCAAGGCCACGATCTCGTGCGACCAGGCCGGCGGCACATAGTGGTCCCGTGGACCCTTCAGGACCAGCGTCGGCGCTTGAATCGAAGACAGTTCCGACAGCAGATCGATCTTCTTCAGCCGGGCCACGCGGGCGTTCGACACGGACGACCGCACCGTTCGCGGGCCCGTCCACAGGGCGTAGTCGATGACCCTCTTGCTGCCCGGTGAAGCGTCGTAGATCCACACTTCGAGCCGGCTCCAGGCGCGAGCCAGTACGCGGGTAACCACAGTGGGGAGGTATCGGGTAGTGGACATCGCGAGGGGCGCCAGGAGGGCTCGATTCAAACCCACGTGGTCGTAGCTGATGCGGGCGAGCGTGTTCGACAGCACCAGGCCCGCCACGCGCTCGGGGTAGCGGACCGCGAACCGCATGGCGATCGCGCCGCCGAGACTCTGTCCGAGAAGAACGAAGCGATCAGAGCCGTTCGTGGTCAGAAGCTCCGCCGCCATTTCGGCGACGTCATCTACCATGCGATCGAAAGTGTCCTCCGGAGTGAGCTTCCGGCGGAGCGTCGCGCACACCACCTTCCGGCGGCGAGCCAGGGCCGGGACCTGGTAGCGGAACGTCTCCTTCATTCCATCGGCGCCGGGCACCAGGAAGATCGGGTGAGCGATCGGCCCCGAATCCGCCTCCGCGGGGTCCGTGGGCCCGACGGCAACGAAATCCACCGTTTCGCCGTCCGACAGGGTAAACGTCCGTTCGGGGAGCGGAGCGCCGCCAGTTCCCAGGATCGGAGGGCGTACGAGACGGCGGTTGCGCAGCAAGACGAGCCCTGTGTATACGGCGACCAGCAGACCGAGTACCGGCAGGAGTGGTCCTCCGGGAAGCATCACGACACGCTCAGTTCGCGGGGCCGGCTCGTGGCGCGCCGAGCTCCGCCGGCTCGGTGCGCAAAGAGCCCAGCGACGTCCCGACCTCGACGCGATGCACGGGATACACTCCGTACTCCCCCGCACCCCCGGAACCCGTCGTGGCACCGGGGAGCGACTCGCTGCCCAGCGGTGCGTCCTGTGACCAGGGCTCGATCAGGGTAAACAGGAGTCGTACTCCGGGCTGATCGGCTCGCACGAGCCATGCGCCTTCCGGGAATTCCCGTTCACCGCGCACCAGCAGGTTGGAACCATCGGGCGCCGAGTCCAGCGGCAGATCGCCTCCCAGATCGGGAGGCAACGTGGCTATCACGCCGGCCGGATACGAAGCGACCTCTACGTCTTCGTCACGTCTGAGGCGCTCCACCTCGAATCCATGCGATGCAACGAGCTCGGCCCATTCGCGCCCCGCTGGCTCTATCAGCCACGCGGCAGGCAGCGGGAGGACCAGTGTCCGTCGTACGTTGGGGCGCCAGCGATCCGTGGTCTGCTGCACGATCTGTCCGCGGTCGTTCCACACCAGCCAGATCAGGTCGGGGTTCTGCTCATCCACCTCATACCGGTGGCGGAGTGAGAGGGCCTGCGGCGCCGGGTCGTCCCACTCCAGGAGACCCTCCGCCTGGGCCGCCGCGACCTCCAGCAAGTAGCCCACGGACTGGTACAACAGCTGAACGCGTTCGGGCAGCCCGTCCACCCCGCCCATCGAGGCGACCCCGAGCATGATCGACAGGCTTCCCGCCAGCGACAACGAATTGCCGGCCCTGTCGGCCCCCAGCTGTCCGGGTGCGAGAAAGGACCCCTCGGGAAGCGCATCGGCTCCCAGCAACGGCGTTCCGAGACCTTCGGATTCCGGCTCTACCGACACGTACTCGCGGAAGGTGACGGACGCGCGAGCCAGCTCGTTGGCCACGTGCGGAAGCAGATAGAATCGCCCGTAGGTGACAAGGTTCGGGTCCACGTTCGGGTGTTTGGGCAATCCCCCCTGGACGCGGTACACCGAGGGGCCGATCTCCCTCAACTCGACCACAAGGTGGGGACGCCACCGGGCCACCAGGTCGTGTACGCCCCTCGTGGCGGGTGAGAGCAGCAGGGAATGGTCACGCGTCGGGTCCACTCCCGACGGCTCGTCGGGAATCCACCACAGAAGTCCCCACGGGTTGGCTGCCGGAACGAAAGCGATCTCCAGCACATCCAGCAGGGCCCCGATCTCCCCGAGCACCAGCTCGCGAATGATCTGCAGACTGACTTCCGTCCCCGAGAGATCCTCACCCCTCTGCCCGGCTACGACGAGCACGCGGAGGCGCTGCCCGTTCGCGGGACCCGGCTTGCGAACTCCGGCGAGCAGCACGGGAAGGGCCGAGTCCGGTTCCACGGAACCGCCATCCACCCAGGCCAGGGTGTCCAGTGCCACGACGTCGAACGACTCCGCCAGTCCGATGAGGTACTCGCCCATGTCCGTCGGCGTCGTAGGGGCGAACCAGCCCCGTTCCTCTCCCGGGGTGGCCCACTCGCGACCGGCTTCGATGACCTCTTCCTGTCCGTATCCATCCGCCACCATGGACAGCAGGAGGCAGAGCGCGCCCGCGAGCCTGATCATTCGAACGGCTCCCGAACCGCCGCGATCAGCGCACCCGCGCCCAGCCGGTCGTTGCCCAGGCTGGCAGCGACCTCGGCCGCCGAGAACCGCAGCCCATTCGCGAACCAGTCGCCCAGGAACGGCCCGGTGCGCGGGTTGCGGTACCAGTCTTCGTCAAACCGCTCCCGCAGCTCACGGCGGAGCTGCGCGGCCAGCATCCGGCCGCGCAGGTAGCGCGCCACACCGAATCGCTGCCCCAACCTGTCGAGGAACGATCGCGGATCGAAGCGGAAACCCGTCGCCGCCGTGAGCCTCTCGGCCCACATCGGGCCCAGTTCCCCCGGACGGTCGCTGTCGGACAGTTCGATCTCGAACGCCAGCCGGGCCGACGCCTCGCGCAGGGAGAACAGGTCAGCAACGGCGACCGTACGCAGATACTCGTCGAGCGCCTGCCCGTTGAGGCCGCGGGTACGTCGCACCCAGGCTCCCTCGCGGCCGAGACCGGCGAACAGGAGGCCGTGGGCCTTCACGACGGCGAGGTCGCCCAGCGCCCGGTCCTCGAACGAGAGCCGGGAGTCCGTATACGCGTAGTGCAGCGCCCGGCCGACCGAGGTCAGGAGCGCCACGCATCCGGGCTGGGTAATCGTCGGCGTGACCAGCAGCTGGATCTGATCCGGCACCCGCACGGGTGTGCAGCATGCGATCATACCGGGGCCAGGAAACGGCTCGTGCTCCAGGGTTACGTGGCCACCGTATTCCAGCGGGAGGCCTATGTCTCTGAGGTCCTTCCGGAGGGTACCGAGGACGTTGCCCTCCTGGCAGCTGCCGTCGAGCCACGGCATGCGCTTGAGCCAGCCGGCGTCGTGGCTCTCCGCCTCTTCGGGTCGAATACCGACCCGGCGCCGAAGCTCCTCCTCGACGACCTCGCGGTATACGTCCTCCGTTTCTTCGACCAGGCGGCCAGCTTCTCTCTCGACACCGAGGAGATTGACGCCGGCCAGACGCTCCACGGCCTCTCTGTAGCCTCCGTAGCCCAACTCGGCGGCCGCTTCGCGCCACCGGCTGAGACGGTCGAGCTGCAGGGGAACCGCTTCCTCCAGGGTGTCGCGACGGGCGTCTTCCAGTCGCCGTCGCGCCTCGCGTGAATCCGTGGCGTGGATGAGGTTCGAAGCCTGGCTGACCGGGACCGCGACGTCGCCGGTCTCCACCTTGGCTGTCGCACGCCAGTACGAGAATTCGTCATCGAGACGGGCGTTGTGGGCTTCGAGGTGGTGGCGAGCCGCCCAGCGAAGGAGCTTCCGCAACTGGCGCTCTTCATCGTCTTCGGCCGAGGCCATCGCCCGCTCGATCACGGGCAGCGTGCGTGACGCCGCGAGAATCCCCTGCGCCTCGTACAGTGGCGCCAACTCCGGCCACGCCTTTCGACCCGACCTGGCGTCGTGCAACTCCTCGAACACGGCCGCCCGGAATCGCTCGGCCCTGTCCCGGATCTCCGCGGTCGTCAGCCCCACGGTTGCACCGCGCCCTCTCGCTCAGGAGTCGTCAGCTCCCCGGCTCCCCTTCGATCCGATCGCGCAGGTATTCCGAGAGCCCGTCCGCCGCTACCCGAACCTGTTCGAGCGTGTCGCGATCACGCACGGTAACCGTGCCATCCTCGATGCTCTGGCCATCGACCGTGATGCAGAACGGAGTGCCGGCTTCGTCCTGTCTCCGGTAGCGACGACCGATCGACCCGCTGACATCGTGGAACGTGGTGAAGCGACCCCGCAGATCGGCGGCGATACGGGCGGCCATCTCCGGCATTCCCTCCTTCTTAACGAGAGGGAACACGGCGGCCTTCGTAGGGGCCAGGCGGGGGTGCAGTCGAAGCACCGTGCGCGACTCCCCTTCGACTTCCTCCTCGTGGTAGGCGTCGGCCAGAACGACCAGGACCGTGCGATCGAGACCGGCGGACGTCTCGATCACATACGGGATGAAACGCTTGCCGGAGTGGGACTCGACATACTCAAGCTTCTTGCCCGAGTGCTCCTGGTGCCGCGAGAGGTCGAAGTCCGTCCGGTTGTGGATCCCCTCGAACTCTCGCCAGCCCATCGGAAACAGATACTCGATGTCCACGGCGTCCTTGGCGTAGTGCGCCAGTTCGTCAGGCCCATGCGGCTCCAGTCGCAGCCGATCCGCCCTGATGCCCAGCGACTTGACCCACTCCAGGCGACGTTCCTTCCAGGTGTGGTACCACTCCTCGTCCGTGCCGGGTTCGACGAAAAACTGCATCTCCATCTGCTCGAACTCGCGCGTCCGGAAGGTGAAGTTCCCGGGGGTGATCTCGTTGCGGAACGCCTTCCCCACCTGGGCGATGCCGAACGGGACCTTCTGGCGGGAGCTGTCCAGCACGTTCTTGAAATTGACGAAGATCCCCTGTGCGGTCTCGGGCCGCAGGTACACCGCGGCGGTCGAATCCTCCACCGGCCCCATGAACGTCTTGAACATGAGGTTGAAGTTGCGGGGCTCGGTGAACTGGCCACTGACTCCACACGTCGGGCACTGCTCCCCCTCCACGTGGTCGGCCCGGAAGCGACGGTGGCAATTGCGGCACTCGATCAGGGGATCCGTGAATCCCTCGACGTGGCCGCTGGCCACCCAAACCTCGGGGTGCATCAGGATGCCGGCGTCGAGGCCCTCGACATCGTCACGGCGGTGCACCATCTCCTCCCACCAGGCCTTCCGCACGTTGTTCTTCAATTCGACACCGAGGGGACCGTAGTCGTACACCGCCCCCACGCCGCCATAGACCTCGGACGACTGAAAGATGAATCCCCGCCGCTTGGCCAGGGACACCAGCTTGTCCATCAGGTTCTCCGGGTGGCCCGTATCGGTGCTCACCGCATCCTCCGTTTATTCGACGCGTCTCATGATTCCGTGAATTCGGATCTCCCCTTCTCCACCGAAAAAGGGAGCCGGTAGGATAGCGTCAGCCGAGGGCGTCCGCGACCAGGCGGGATATGTCTTCCGGGTCGAGCCACTCAGCCTCCGCTCCTGCCACGGTCACACCAGGCGGCGTCATGCCCGTTGCCCGTCCACACACGAGGAGCGCGGGGACACCCGCCGCGCCTGCCCGCTGCAGGATCTCACCGGTGATCTTCCCCAGATCGCTGGTGGCGTCCCAGGCGCCTTCGCCCGTGATCACCAGATCGACTTCGACCAGCGCCCCGGCGAAACCCAGGCGGTCCAGGAGCCAGTCGCTTCCCGATTCCAGTCTCGCCGAGAGAAACGCGGCGCAGCCGGCGCCGAGCCCACCAGACGCTCCGGCTCCCGGAAGGTCCGCCACGTCCCGTCCAAGGTCTTCGCTCAGTCTGTCGCCCAAGCGCGTCAGTCCCGCCTCCAGGATCTGGACCGCGTCCGGACTTGCCCCCTTCTGCGGGCCGAAGCGTCGCGCTGCCCCGTCGGGCCCGGTGAGTGGACCCCGGACATCGGCGATTGCGGTCACGGCGACCTCCTCCCCGAGCGCTGGACCGGCTTCCACCCGGGCCAGCAGCCCAAGAAAGCCACCTCCCGGGGGAAGGTCAGACCCGAACTCGTCCAGGAACCGGTAGCCGAGGACGCGGGCGAGGCCCGTGCCTCCGTCCACCGTCGCGGAACCTCCGAGGCCCATCACGATGTCGGTGGCGCCGTGCTCGAGACACGCGGCCACGAGTTCTCCGACGCCCGTCGTGTCCGCGCGCAGCGGCTCACGGCTGATCTCGGGAACGAGGTGCAATCCGCAGGCATCCGCCGTCTCGATCACGACATCGGTCGGCGAGAGCCACAGCGACCGGGCAGCCACGATGTCCCCGTGCGGCCCGTGCACCTCGAATACCCTGAGTTCGCCGCCCTCGGCCTCGATGATGGAATCCAGGAGGCCCGGTCCGCCGTCGGACACCGGCATCCTCCGAATATCGGCGTCCGGCCGGACTCGCCGGACTCCTTCGACGACGGCGTCGGTGACCTGCGCGGCGCTCAGGCTCTCCTTGAAGGCCGTGGGACAAACCAGGACTCGCAAGACCTCTCCTGTTGACTGATGGGTCGCCGCCGGAATCGCGTGAATTCGTCGCCCGACAGCGGGTTGGACGCTGGTTGAAAGCTAACGTGGCGGTGGACATCGGCGCAGCCGGCACGATACTCTTCAAGTACAGGTAGCTGAGGAATCCCGAGGGGCCGCGTGCGTGGGTCTTGCGCGGCTCAGACAAGGAACGAGGAGGAAGCCGATGCTCACGCATCCTCGACGACGAGTGACGCGGTATGAGACCGCAAACCCCACGCACCCACTGGGTTACGAGACCCGTCGGGATTCCTCAGCGACCTGATGATGTTCGGACCCGGCGGACACATCCGCATCATCGGTCACCGCGGAGCGCGGGGCGTAGCTCCCGAGAACACGGTTCCGGCCATCCGGCACGGCGTGGAAGTCGGCTCGCAAGCCATCGAGATCGACCTGCATGCTTCGAAGGATGGTGAGCTCGTGGTCATCCACGACCCGACGCTCGATCGTACCACGGATGGAACCGGCCCGGTCGACCAGCGCACGCTGTCGGAGCTGCGAGCGTTCGACGCGGGTTGTCGCTTCACGGCCGATGAAGGCGAGACCTTCCCGTTCCAGGGAAAGGGCGTGCAGATCCCGACGCTGGACGAGGCAATGGAGGCCATCGGCGACCTGCCGGCAATCCTGGAAGTGAAGAGTGCCGCAGCCGGCCTCCTCCTGGCTGACTGGCTGCCGGGTCGGCCAGAGTTCGATCGGATCATCGTGGGCGGTTTCGACGCGGAGGAGGTCGGACCGGCGGGAGACGCGGCACGCTGGCGCTGCGCCTACCAGACGGACCTCCTGGGCTTCGTCCTGTGGGGCAAGCTGGGCATCAGTCGGCGCCTCCCCAAGGATCTCACGGCCGCCATGGTTCCTGTCCGCAAGAACGGCCTTCGGATCGTGACCCGCGGCTTCGTGCGTCGGATGCACGAGCAGGACAAGGGCGTGTTCGTGTGGACCGTCAATCGGCCGGACGAGATGCGACGATTGCTGGATATCGGGGTGGACGGAATGATCAGCGACTACCCCGCCGTCCTGCGGCGCGTGGTCGAGGAGCGGCTGGCGGCCGGACAGGAATGAGGTGGTGACGGTGGGGAAGCGGTCCATCCTCCACGTGGACATGGATGCGTTCTACGCGGCGGTGGAAGAGCGCGAAAATCCGGCGCTGCGGGGCAAGCCCGTGGTCATCGGGTCTGAACCGAAGGAGGGTCGCGGTCGCGGAGTGGTGGCCACGGCCAATTACGCGGCGCGTCGATACGGAATCGGATCCGCCATGCCGATCTCGGAGGCCTGGCGACGCTGCCCCAAGGCCGTCTATCTGCGACCCCGCATGCGCCTGTATGCGGACGTCTCACATCAGATTCGGGCGATCTTCGAACGGTTCACCGACCTGATCGAGCCGATCAGCATCGACGAGGCCTTTCTCGATGTGACCGCCAGCAATCGGCTGTACGGCGATGGACCCGCAATCGCCGGCCTCGTCAAGGATGCGATCAGGAAGGAAGAGCGACTCACCGCCTCGATCGGCTGTGCGAAGTCGAAGTTCATCGCCAAGATTGCGAGTGACCTCGACAAGCCCGATGGCCTGGTCGTCGTGAGGCCGGGCGAGGAAGCCGAGTTCCTGGCTCCCCTGCCCATCGGGCGACTGTGGGGTGCCGGACCGAAGGCCCTCGAACGCTTCAGGCGCCTGGGATGCGCCACGATCGGAGACGCCGCCAGCCTGGATCGGGACGTCCTCGTCCGCGCTTTCGGCGATTCGATGGGCGACCGCTTCCACCGGCTGAGCCGCGGAGTCGATGACCGGCCGGTCGTCCCGGATCATGTCCGGAAGTCGCTGGGCAAGGAAACGACGTTTGGCGAGGACGTCTCGGACCGCAGGGTGGTGGAGCGCACGCTGCTTGACCTGACCGAGCAGGTGGCGTCCCTGTTGCGTCGCAAGAGCCTCGCCGGGGCCACGGTCACGGTGAAGCTGCGCTGGGAGGGCTTCGAGACGGTGACCCGGCAACGCACCCTGGAAAGCCCCGTCAACACGGTCGAGAAGATCTGGCCGGTGGCCCGCGAGCTGCTGCGGAACGCCGACCGGCCACAGCGCCGGGTCCGGCTGGTGGGTGTGACTCTCTCGACCCTCGATCGTGCGGCGAGTGGGCAGGCGGACATGTTTGTGTCGGATACCGGATTGGACACCAAGGTGGCCGAGGCGGTGGACTCCCTGGCCGAGCGTTTCGGCTCGGGGACGGTGACTCGGGCGGCGTTGCTCGAAAATGCGGACGATCGGTGAGAGCCGACTGAGAGGAGACAGCCATGTCGAACGTGCCGAGTCGGGAGCAGGCGCTCGCGCTTATGCAGGAATACACGGAAAACGTGAACTTGAGGAAGCACATGTACGCCGTCGAAGCGGCGATGCGCGCTTACGCCCGCAAGTACGGCGAGGACGAGGAGCTGTGGGGCGTCACGGGCCTGATCCACGATTTCGACTACGAGCGCTACCCCAACGAGGCCTTGAGCCCGGTCGAGGAACACCCATCGAGCGGAGTGGCCATCCTGCGGGAGAACGGCTGGCCCGATGAGATCCTGCACGCCGTCATGGCCCACGCCGAACACACGGGTATCGAGCCGGAGACCCAGATGGCCAGGACGCTGCGCGCGGTGGACGAGCTCACCGGGTTCGTGATCGCCTGCTCCCTGGTCAGGCCGACCGGGATTTCGGATCTCAAGTCCAAGTCGGTGAAGAAGAAGCTGAAGGACAGGTCCTTCGCCGCGGCGGTGAACCGGGAAGAAATCCGGGAATACACCGAGATCATCGGTGAGGACCTGACCGAGCATATCGATTTCGTCATCGAAGCGATGCGCGGCATCGCCGACACGCTGGAGTTGTAGGGACATGCGCAATCCGAGACCCATCCACACGGTGATCGAGCCGTTCCGAATCAAGAGCGTCGAGCCGATCCGGATGACGACGCGAGACGAGCGCGAGGAACACATCGTCGAGGCGGGCTACAACGTGTTCCGGCTCCAGGCCCGCGACGTCCTCATCGACCTGCTGACCGACAGCGGCACGGGTGCGATGAGCGCCGAGCAGTGGGCCGGCATCATGCGCGGTGACGAGTCGTACGCGGGAAGTGACAGCTATCACCGGTTCAAAGCGGCCGTTCAGGACATCTTCGGTTTTCGGAACGTGATTCCGACCCACCAGGGTCGGGCCGCGGAGCGAATCCTGTTCAGCACCGTGTGCCGGGCCGGGGACGTGATACCGAACAACACGCACTTCGATACGACTCGCGCCAACATCGAGTTCACCGGAGCCCGGGCCCTGGACCTCCCGTGCGCCGAGGCAGCCGATCTCGCGACCCGGGGACCGTTCAAGGGCAACATCGACCTCGAGGCCCTGGAGCGGGTGCTGGCCGACCCGCCCGGCAGGATCCCGCTGGCGATGATCACGATTACGAACAACTCCGGCGGTGGCCAGCCTGTCTCGATGGCCAACATCCGGGCGGCCTCCGAGATATGTCGCGCTCGCGGGGTTCCGTTCTACATCGACTCGTGTCGTTTCGCCGAGAACGCGTACTTCATCCAGCAGCGTGAAGACGGGTACGAGGACACGCCGCTGATCGACATCGCCCGTGAGATCTTCTCCTACGCCGACGGAGCGACGATGTCGGCCAAGAAGGACGGGATGGCGAACATCGGCGGCTTCCTGGCGACGAACGACGACAGCCTGGCCGCACAGGAGCGGGACCTCCTGATTCTGACGGAAGGCTTCCCCACCTACGGCGGGCTGGCCGGGAGGGATCTCGATGCCGTGGCGGTAGGCCTGTACGAAGCGCTCGAGCCGGACTACCAGAAGTACCGTATCGCATCGACGGCCTACCTGGGTGACCATATCAGCGCGGCCGGCGTTCCGATCGTGCAGCCACCCGGCGGGCATGCCGTGTACATCGACGCCGCGGCCATGTGTCCGCAAATCCCGCCTCTGGAGTTCCCCGGCATCTCGCTCACTGTCGAGCTATACCGCGAGGCGGGCATCCGCGGCGTGGAGATCGGGAGCGTGATGTTCGGGCATAAGGACCCCGAGACCGGCAAGCCGGTGGCGGCGCGAAGCGAACTCGTTCGGCTGGCCATTCCGCGGCGCGTGTACACGCAGAGCCACGTGGATTACGTGGTCGAGGCGATCCTCAACGTGTACGATCGACGGACGGCGATGCGCGGCTACGAGATCACGTACGAGCCGCCGTTCCTCCGGCACTTCACGGCGCGGTTCGAGCCGCTCGCCTAGGTCGGGCTGCGCCACGGACGAAGCGCGAACCATGGAATCGGGAGAAGAAGGATGATGACAATGAGGGACCTGAGACGTGTCGCGGTCGCTGCCCTGCTCGTACTACCCGCGACCGCTTCTGCCCAGGTCGCGACGGAGCTCGACGCTTATTGGTCCAAAGTCGCGCGAACCGTCGTGGAAGGCGACTTCGAGGGCTATGCGACCCTGTATCACCCTGACGCGGTCCTCGTGGCGCTCGGCTCCCGGAGTTATCCGATTGCGGGGGCGCTGGCCGGCTGGAAGCAGGGTTTCGAGGACACGCGCGAGGGGAGGGCCGTGGCGGGAGTCGAGTTCCGGTTCACCGAGCGACTTAACGACGAGTCGACGGCCCACGAGACGGGGATGTTCCGCTACACGTTCAGACCCGTGGACGGAGAGGGCCAGGTCGCGCTTCTTCACTTCGAGGCCCTGCTCGTGAAGAAGGACGGCAGGTGGCTCATGGTGATGGAGTACCAGAAGGAACCGGCGACCGACGAGGAGTGGGACGCCGCGGGGTAGCCCGGTAGATGCCTGCTGCCAGTCCTTGCTGAAACGGCTCAGACGATGAGGTCGTAGATCGGACGCACGCCGTCCGACCCGGGGAACACCCGTCCGGTCTGGGCGGCGGTGAGATCGAACACGCCGCCAATGACGCCCTTCAGGATAGCCCGGGTATCGAGGGTGGGCTTCAGATCACGCCCTTCGTACAGAGATCGCTCGCCGAGACCCGGCCAGTCCGTCACCACGCTGCTCCTCGAGACCCCGGGGCCGATCACGAATCCCGCCCCAGCCGTCCCATGGTCCGTGCCGCCGGTGCCGTTGGGCCGGGCCGTCCGGCCGAACTCGGTCATCACGACCATGGTGGTGTCGGCCCAGCTGGCTCCAGCTTCCTCCCGGAAAGCCATGATTCCCTCGGCCAGCTGACCCAGCAGTCGGTCCAGGTTGCCCCCGGCCATTCCCTGGTTCGCGTGTGTGTCCCAGCCCCCGAACTCGACCGCAGCCACGTTTGGCCCACCCGGAGCGCCGACGAAGCGGGCTGCGGCCCTCATTACAGGGGCGATTCGACCCTGTCGGCCACGGCCGCGCATCGCGTCCGCCGTCCCGTCCTCCGCTGCGACTTCCCGCATCTGCAGACCTGCCTCGAATCGATCGTACAGAGCCCGGTCAGCCCGGTAGAGCACGTGCAGGCGCTCGAGGTATCCGTCATCGAGCACTCCGAGTTCCACCGGTGACCAGGTGGCCACCGGAAACTCGCCTGAAAGCGACCGCGGGAGGCCAGCGGCCACGGCCAGTCCGGTGCGCTCGCCGTCCATCACCTGCAGCAGCCGGTTCAGCCACCCGCCGGAAGCGCCGTCGGGACTTCCGAGGCCCGTCTCCAGGATCGCCTGGCCGTCAAAGTGGCTGCGCGTCCGGTACGGGATCGCCATGGCATGCACGACCGCCAACTCGTCCGCCTTCCACAGATCCGCGAGCGGGGCGAGGCCGGGAGCGAGCCCGAAGCCATCGCCCAGGTCCACGAGATCCGATGGATCGTAGGCCATCGCACCCCGGAGCGAGCGATACCCCGGATCTCCGTAGGGCACTACCGCAGCAAGGCCGTCGAATCCACCGCGCAGCAGCACGAAGACGAGTCTTCCGCGGCCTGGCACCCGCGCGAAGCTGACCAGGGGCGCGGAGAAAGTCGCCAGTCCGCCCGCACACATTCCGAGAACGAAGTCACGTCTTCGCATGCTCACCTCCACTGGAACGCCGGACCGCCGAAGACCAGCGCCGTGCGCTCGTCAGCGGAGATGGTGTCGTCAACCAGCAGCGTTCCGAGCGGATCCTCGGCCGAAACGTCCACGACATCCAGGAGCCTGGAGGGATCGACACGCGCGGCCACTCGCTCACCACCGGACCTTTGACCCCCCGTTGCCGCCAGCAATCTGTCGGCCGTGCTGCGGGCCAGCTCCGCCCGATTGAGCAGGCTGTCCGGGTCGGCCCACTCCCCCTTCGTGTCGCCGTATCCCTTGGGCGATGACGGCGCCCACAGGGGCTGCCTGAGCTGCTGCAACAGCCGTCCGACGGGTTCCGGCACGTCGCGGGCGCCAACCGCGCGAAGCATGGCGGTCATCCAGTCCTGCGGCGTGCGGAACTTCCGGAGTGCCGGATCCCATGCCTCGTCCAGGTCGATCAGCTCTCTCGAAACCTCGGACAGGTCGCCGTCCGTCTCGACCCAGCGCCTCTCGATGCGCTCGACGGCTTCGGATGGCGGCTCGTCGGCCACAAAGTGCCGGACCAGCTTGGTCGCGAGGAGACGGGCGGTGGAAGGATGTCCGCACAGGTCGGCGATGGCGCGGCGTCCTTCGTCCTCGCCGGCCTCCCGGTACTTCACGCCCAGGAGTGTCTTGTCGCCCGGCTCGTGCAGGACGTCCCGATACGCGAAGGCCACCACGCCGTCGTTGGCCCCCGGGTCGCCACGGCCACGGCCTCGCGCCAGTTGGTCCGCGAAGCCGAAGCCGGTAGCGGTCCAGCCGGTGAGAATCCGGGCCAGCGCTTCCACGTCCGCCTGGGTGTAGCCTCCGTCCACTCCGAGGGTGTGGAGTTCGAGCAGTTCGCGGGCGTAGTTCTCGTTGAGCCCGCGCTCACGCCCCCGGCGAGCCAGGTTCCGCGCCGCCTCGGAGTTCGGACCGATGCTCACGGCGTTGTCGAGGTAGGTGAGCATTGCCGGATGACGCGCGGAAGCCAGCACCATGTCCTCGTAGCGGCCGAACACGTGCGGACGAATCGCCTGGCGCTCGTACAGCCCGGCCAGGGCCGCGAGTGGCGGCTTTGCGGGGACTGCTATGCAAAGGTGGTTGGACCAGAAGGCGACCAGTCGTTCGGCGAACGGCGCGCCGGATGTGACCCGGGCACGCAGGGTAGCCGCCCCCTCCTGCCGCGCGATCCTACGAATCGTCTCCCGGGCCTCGCGGGTCGCTTCCTCGTTGCGGCTCCGCTGCGCCTCGATCAGCGCGCGGTTGGCGTTGGCCACGTCGGAGGCCGTCGGAAGCGTTCCGTCCTCGAGTACCGCGGCGGCCGGCCGGACCTGCTCCCGCAACCAGCCGCGGGGATCGGCCAGGGCGAACTCGCCCACGGTCGCCCCCATGCCGAATCGGTTGCACGCACGCAGCGTCCGGTTCATGTGGCCTCCATCGTGATCTTCGAATCTTGTTCCGGAGACGACAGCCTCGGGTCGTCATCTGTCAAGACGCGGCACGTGACGCCGGCGTCACATCAGGGCTCCCCATAGCCGTCCCGCGCAGCCTGCTCGCTCGGGCGCTCCCGGCGAGGTAGAATCCGGCTATTCAGATGATGGCGATTGGACCGAGGAGGTGTTCTGACCACCCAGGGAATCATCACGATGGTCGTGGTCCTCGTGTTCGTATGGGGCGGATTCGCCCTCTTCGTGACCGCGGCAGTGAAGCGTGAAAAGAAGAAGGCGGCCGGGAGAGATCCGGCGGCCGGCGATTGGAGGGATTGACCATGCGTTCGATCGGAAGCGTACCGATCGCGGCCCTGACCCTGGTCGCGTTGCTGCCCCTCGCCTGCACCGGCGATGCGGACCCTGAATCCGGATCCGTGCCACCGGACGGAGGCGAGATGCAGGCGCGGCTCGAGCAGTTCGCGCCGGTGACCCTGGGCTTTGATGCGTCGCTGCTGGACGTGGACCAGCGCCGTGTAGTGAAAGAGCTCGTAGAGGCCTCCAGGCACCTGGACGACATCTTCCGCTTGCAGGCTTGGGCCGGGAACGCCGACCCCCCGGACCTGGTCCCCGCCGGCGACGACCCCGAGTCGGCCGCGACACGGGAGTACTACCAGATCATGTACGGACCGTGGGATCGCCTGACCGGCGAAGAGCCGTTCCTGCCGGGCGTCGGGCACAAGCCGCATGGCGCCGGATTCTATCCCGAGGACATGACGCGTGAGGAGTTCGAGGAGTGGATCGCGGCGAACCCGGACGATGAAGAGGCCTTCAAGTCCGAGACCACGCTCATCCGGCGCGCCGTGGACGGGGATCTCGTGGCCGTACCCTACCGGGAGGCCTATACGGCTCACCTCGAAGCCGCCTCGGAGAACCTGCTCGCCGCCGCGGAGCGGGCCAACAACCCGTCCCTGAAGCGATTCCTGGAGTTGAGAGCGGGGGCGTTGCTCTCGGACGATTTCTTCGAGAGTGAAATCGCCTGGATGCGTCTGTCCGACAACCTGATCGAGCCCACCCTCGGACCCTACGAGAATTACGAGGACCAACTCTTCGGCTACAAGATCTCGTACGAGTCGTTCATCGGTCTCAAGGACCCGGTCGAGAGCGAGCGGCTGGCCGCGCTGGTGGAGAACCTGCCGGCTCTCGAGGCCACGCTCCCGATTCCGGACGAGCACAAGTACCTGGATCGATCGTTCGAGTCGCCCATATCGGTCGTCACCCTGATCTACGCCGGCGGTGAGACGCGCGCCGGAATCCAGACCATCGCGTTCAACCTGCCCAACGACCCGCGCGTGCGTGAGGGCGAAGGTTCCAAGAAGGTGATGCTCCGGAACGTGATCGACGCGAAGTTCGAGACGAACCTCAAACCGATCGCGGAGCAGGTCCTGGTGCCCGAGCAGTCGGCCAAGATCTCTGTGGACCCCTACTTCACGCGCGTGCTGATGCACGAGCTGGCGCATGGACTCGGGCCTGACTACGTGACCGGCCAACCCGAGCTCACGACGCGGCAGGCGCTGAAGGATCGGTACGCAGCGATGGAGGAAGCGAAGGCCGACGCGGTGGGCACAAACAGCTTGCGGGTGCTTGCCGGGAAGGGCTTGTACGAAGAGGCATTCCTCGAGGAAGTGTACATCGACCACGTGGCCGACATGTTCCGGTGCGTGCGGTTCGGCATCACCGAGGCTCATGGCCTGGGCTGCCTGACCCAGTTCAACTTCCTTCGGAACCGGGGCGCCATCACGTACGACGAAACCACGGGTCTGTTCGCTGCCGACCTCGAGATCATTCCGGTGGCGATCGCCGAGATGGCACACGTCTACCTGATGATGCAGGCCACCGGCGACTACGACGGGGCCGGCGCCTTCATCGAGAAGTACGGGTCCATTTCACCTGAGATGCAGGGGGCACTCGACCGACTCGCCGAGACGGTCCCGGTGGACATCCGGCCGAGCTATGCGGTCGAGGAGATGATGGCGGACTGGTAGTCACGATCGCGGGTGCCACGCCGCAGAGGCGGTGCCCAAGTGCGGAGAACTGAGTGCGCATCGCATACATCATCACGAGGTCTGACGACCTTGGCGGGGCGCAGATCCATGTCCGCGACCTGGCTTCGGCGCTCCAGGGGTCGGGTCACGACGTCGTGGTGCTGGCGGGTGGAGGAGGCGTCCTCGCGCGTCAGCTGGAAGGCCGCGGCGTCGAGGTCGTCACCCTGCGGCACATGGCTCGACCCATCAGGCCAATCAGCGACCTGCGGGCGCTTCGTGAGTTGGTCGGCCACCTGCGGCGCATCCGACCGGACGTCATCTCGACACACTCCAGCAAGGCCGGAATTCTGGGTCGTATCGCCGGACGACGGCTGCGTGTTCCTACGATCACCACGGCACATGGATGGCTGTTCGACCTGCCCCTCAGGGGCCGGCGTCAGAGGGCGGTGTGGCGTATCGAGAGAAGAATGGCGCCCCTGGCCCGGCGCATCGTGACCGTATGTGAGTCGGACCGCCAGCTGGCAATTGACAGCGGAGTGTCGAAGCCGGACCGGTTCGTCACCATCCACAACGCGATGCCGGACGTGGACGGCAGTTTCCGCGCGGACCCGTCTGCGGTCCCGCCACGTCTGCTCATGGTGGCCCGCTTCGCGGCACAGAAGGACCACGCGACCCTGTTCCGTGCTCTGGCCAACCTCACGGACCTCGACTGGACTCTGGATCTCGTGGGAGCCGGCCCCCTGGAAGAGTCCGTTCGCGCACTGGCCGGGTCGTTGGGTTTGTCCGAGCGCGTGCGTTTCCTCGGGATGCGCGAGGACGTACCGGAACTGATCGCAGCTTCCCAGGCATATCTGCTCATCAGCCACTGGGAAGGCTTTCCGCGCAGCATCCTGGAAGCGTTGCGGGGCGGTCTTCCAGTGGTTGCCACGGACGTTGGGGGAGTGCGGGAAGCGGTGATCGACGGGGAAACCGGTTTCGTGGTCCCCGAGAACGACGACGTGCTGCTGGCGGATCGGTTGAAGCTATTGATCGACGACGCCAACCTCAGAACGACCCTGGGTCGGGCCGCGCGTAGCCGCTACGAGGCGCACTTCACCTTCGAACGTCTGGTGGGCGAGACACTGTCTCTGTACGAGTCGGTCTTGCGGTAGAGCCAGCCACACACGCCTTCCCACCGAGCGGACCCTTTGTTTAGCTTGGGGCGCTCTCGAAGACCCCTCTCGCAGGAGGAATTGATGCGCGCACCGAGCCCCACTCGTGTCTTTGCCGTCTCCATCGCCCTGATGTTCTGCCTGTCCACCACGGCAGAAGCGCAGATCAGTCGGCTGAAGAAGGCCGCCGCCGACGCGGCTGAGCGTGAGACCGCGAACCAGGTCGATCGCATGGTCACCGAGGCCGTCCAGTGCGCGTTCGACGATCCCCGCTGCGTAGAGGAAGCCGAGAAATCGGGCAAGCCCGTCGTGCTCATCGACAGCGAGGGCCGCGTGATCACGGACGATGAGGGCAGGCCGGTCACGGACCCGGCGAAGGCGGGAGCCCAGGCGGGAGGCGGTGGCACCGGCGAAGCACCGGTGAAACCGGGCGAAGGCGTGTGGGCCAACTACGACTTCGTTCCCGGCCAGAGGGTCATGTACGTCGATGATTTTTCTTCCGACCGGGTAGGCGACTTTCCCCAGAGGCTCGAATGGGTCCGCGGCAACATGGAGATCGTCGAATGGGAAGGGCAGCGTCTGTTGCGGGCGACAGGCGCCAACAGCCAGTTCGCCGTCCTGGTGGCCGGGGGCGTGCCCGAACAGTTCACGCTCGAATTCGTGATTCATGATCCGGCCACCCAGCAGGGCACACGGGTGATCACAGGCGAGGCGCCTGGCAACGTCAGCAATTACGAAGGGGACCACTTCAACTTCGGCAACTGGCGCGGATCGGGCATATGGGGGCAGAGGGAGCCGCTTTCCACGATCCAGGACGTCACCATCCGTGAGCGGTTGGTGACGGCTCGCATCATGGTCGACGGTGCTCATGCCAAGGCGTTCATGGACGAGACCCGCATCGCGAACGCCCCGCGCGTGGACCTGGAGCGCAGCGATCGGATCACCTTCGTGCTGGACGGCAAACCCGACCGACCCATCTACCTCGGGCAGATTCGTCTCGCTGCGGGCGGACGCGACCTGTATGACAAGCTGGCAGCCGAGGGCCGGGTTGCGACTCGGGGGATCTTCTTCGATGTCGACAGTGACGTGATCCGGCCGGAGTCCACGCCTACGCTGCGAGACATCGGCGACATGCTGGATAGTCACCCGGACCTCAGTCTCATCATCGAAGGCCACACGGACTCGGAAGGCGAAGACAACTACAACCTCGAGCTGTCTGAGCGTCGGGCGCAGGCCGTCGTCCGATACCTGGTTGACGCCCAGGAGGTCTCTTCCGATCGCCTGTCGGCTGCCGGGCTGGGAGAGTCGGCCCCGGTTGCCGACAACTCGACCCCCGAGGGACGGCAGCAGAACCGGCGCGTGGAACTCGTGGTTCGGTAGCGCTTGACTCAACGCATCGCCGCCGTATTCTCCGGCGATGCCAAAGCGCGACGACATCTCCTCGATTCTGCTGATCGGTTCCGGACCGATCATCATTGGCCAGGCCTGCGAGTTCGATTACTCGGGCACGCAGGCCTGTCGTGCGCTTCGTGAGGAGGGCTACCGGGTCATCCTGGTGAACTCCAATCCCGCCACCATCATGACGGACCCCGATGTCGCGGACGCCACCTACATAGAGCCCATCACGGCCGAGTGGGTGGAGAGGGTGATCGAGAAGGAAAAGCCCGACGCGCTGCTTCCCACCATGGGCGGACAGACCGCCCTCAACGTGGCTCTCGAGCTCCACGACAACGGCGCGCTCGAACGGCACGGTGTCGAACTCATCGGGGCGGACACCCGGGCCATCCGCATGGCCGAGGATCGTGAGGAGTTCGCCGCGGCCATGGAGCGCATCGGCCTCAAGGTGCCCCATGGAGGGTTCGCGCACTCGGTGGACGAAGCGCTGACGATCGTCGAGGACACCGGTTTCCCGGCGATCATCCGGCCTTCGTTCACACTGGGTGGCACGGGCGCTGGAATCGCGTGGAATCGTGAGGAATTCGAGGCTAAGGTCCGGCGCGGGCTCGAACTGTCTCCGATCACCGAGGTCCTGATCGACCGAAGCGTGATCGGGTGGAAGGAGTTCGAGCTCGAGGTCATGCGGGACGGGGCCGACAACGTCGTCATCGTGTGCTCGATCGAGAACGTCGACGCGATGGGCGTGCACACGGGCGACTCGATTACGGTCGCCCCGGCCATGACCCTGTCGGACCACGAGTACCAGGAGATGCGCGACGCGGCCATCGCGATCATTCGCGAGATCGGGGTGGAGGCGGGTGGCTGCAATGTCCAGTTCGCGATCAGCCCGACGGATGGCGAGCTGCTGGTCATCGAGATGAACCCGCGGGTGTCCCGCAGCTCGGCGCTCGCCTCGAAGGCCACCGGCTTTCCGATCGCCCGTATCGGCGCCAAGCTGGCCGTCGGATACCGGCTGGACGAGATCGACAACGCGATCACCCTCAAGACCCCGTCCTGCTTCGAGCCCGTGCTGGATTACGTGGTGGTCAAGATCCCGCGGTTCGCGTTCGAGAAGTTTCCGCAGGCCGACGCCACCCTGGGCGTGCAGATGAAGGCCGTGGGAGAGGTGATGGCCATCGGCCGCACGTTCAGCCAGGCTTGGCTCAAGGGCTTCCGGGCCCTGGAGAACGATCGCTGCGGGTGGGTGCCGGCGGAACATCCAGCGGACGACCGGCTACCCGACGACGAACTCGAGTCCTTGCGATCGGCCATTCGGACTCCGACGCCCGAGCGCCCTTTCCAGCTCTACCGCGCTCTTGCCGCTGGCGTCCCCGTGGAAGAACTGGCGGAGCGCAGCCACATCGACCCGTGGTTCCTCGACCAGTTGCTGCAGATCGTGGAAGCAGCGCGGGAGTTCGAGGCGCTTCCCGAGGTCGGGGCCGCCGAACTGCTGGCCGCCAAGCGAATCGGTTTCGGTGACGGCGAGCTGGCCCGACTGCGGGGTGTGAACGAAGACGAGATCCGGAACCTCCGGCGGGAGCACGACATCCGTCCTGTGTTCAAGACGGTGGACACGTGCGCCGGCGAGTTTCCCGCTGCCACGCCGTACCTGTATTCCACGTACGAGACCGAGAACGAGTCGGTTCGCACGGACCGGCGCAAGGTCGTGATCCTGGGAAGCGGCCCGAACCGGATCGGACAGGGCGTCGAGTTCGACTACTGCTGCGTGTCGTCCTCTCTCGCTCTGCGCGAGGTGGGGATCGAGACGATCATGATCAACTCGAACCCGGAAACGGTCTCCACCGATTTCGACATCTCGGACAAGCTGTACTTCGAGCCTCTGACCCTCGAGGACGTGCTGGAGATCGTGGAGCACGAGAAGCCGGAGGGCGTCATCGTGCAGATGGGCGGACAGACCCCGCTGCGGCTCGCCCGGCGTCTCCAGGATCTTGGCGTACCCATCCTCGGGACCAGCGTGGATGCGATCGACCGGGCGGAGGATCGCAAGCGGTTCGAGGCCCTGTGCCGCGAGCTGGACATCGCCTGCCCGGAGGCGGGAACGGCGAGAAGCGTGGACGAGGCGGTGGATGTGGCAGAAGGGATCGGCTATCCGGTGCTCGTGCGGCCAAGCTACGTGCTCGGCGGTCGGGGCATGGAGATCGTGTACGACCGCGAGAAGCTGATGGAGTACTTCGCCGTCGCCGCGAGCGCTTCGCCGGACCACCCGGTTCTGCTCGATCGGTTCCTGGAAGATGCCTTTGAGGCCGACGTGGATGCGGTCTGCGATGGCGAGACTGTGCTGATCGGCGGCGTCATGCAGCACATCGAGGAAGCAGGAATCCACTCGGGAGATTCAGCCTGCGTTCTCCCTCCCTACCTGCTCAGCGACGACCACATTGCCGAAATGAAGAGCCACACACGGGCCTTCGCGCGGGCCCTGGGCGTCCAGGGACTGATCAACGTGCAGTACGCAGTGCATGAAGGGCGCACATACGTGCTCGAGGTCAACCCGAGGGCCAGCCGGACCGTGCCCTTCGTGAGCAAGGCCACGGGCATCCCGCTGGCCCGGGTGGCGGCACGAGTTCTGGCCGGAGAACGCCTGGCGGACATGGGCCTCCCCGAGGACCCCGTGGTGCGCGACGTTGCGGTGAAGGAAGCCGTCTTTCCGTTCAACAAGATCCCTGACGCCGACCCACAGCTCGGCCCCGAGATGAGATCGACGGGCGAGGTGATGGGCTGGGCGGACAGCTTCGGGCTCGCGTTCGCCAAGGCCCAGGTCTCGGCTGACGGATCGCTCCCCCTCGAGGGACGCGTGGTCGTGACGGTCCACGATCGCGACAAGCCCGCCGCCGCTCCGATCGTACGCCGGTTCCACGAACTCGGGTTCGAGATCGTGGCCACGGAAGGGACGGCCCGTTACCTGAGGGGACGTGGCGTCCCGTGCGAGTCGGTGCTCAAGGTGCACGAGGGAAGACCCAACATCATCGACCTGCTTCTGTCGGGCGACATCCAGTTGCTGCTGAACACCCCCCTGGGCAAGCACGCCCAGCAGGACGACTACATGATCCGGCGGGCCGCGATCACGCGGGGCGTCCCCTACACGACGACCCTGTCCGCGGCGTCGGCGGCCACGGACGCCATCATGGCGCTTCGCTTCCGCAAGCTCTCCGTGCGCAGTCTGCAGGAACGGACTGAAGTCCCCGGGGTCGCCGTTCCGCGGCAGACCTGAGGAACCGACCGGCCTCACCGCTGGTTCAGCGATGGGATGAACGACATCACGCACAGTCCTCGACAACTGGCAGGTTCCTGGGTCGCTCTCCTGGCCGCCACGGTGGCGTGTCTCTCGGCGTGTGGCGAGGGCTCGGAGGAAACCGGCCAACCGGCCGCCGAGCACCGTATGGTCGGGGCCGTACCCTCGGAGCTCCACCCCCAGCCGGACGATCGCTCCTTCGAGACTCTGCAGGACTTCGTCGGTGGGTACTGGGCGCGGATGGTCCCGCCCCAGGGAGACCCCCCGGCATCCTGGTCTGAACTGGAGGCCTCCCTCCGGCCGGAAGACTGTGCCACATGCCACCCCGCTCAATACGAGGACTGGCGGACCACGGTGCACTCCGGCGCCTACTCGCCCGGGCTGTCAGGACAGTTGGTGAACTGGGAACAGGCATCGTTCGGCACTGTGCAGAGCTGCCTGGTGTGCCACGCACC
>JBATJK010000080.1:0-1605 GCA_049668445.1 Gemmatimonadota bacterium | reverse complement strand
GTCGAGGTTCGGGTGAGAGTGGATGAGACAGGCCGGGCCGCCGATTCGCTGCTCGCGGAATCGAGCGGGGATCCGCACCTGGACGCCGCCGTGATGGCGACGGTTCAGGTGATGCGATTCAGGCCGGCCATGAGCCGCGACCGTCGGGTCGCGGCGTGGACCGATCTACCGATAGCCTTCGAGACCCCGTAACCGGACGCCGCAGCGTCCAGCCGAGACCGGGAGGATCAGTCCTCCCGGCGCTCGACGGCGATTGTGCAGTTGGTCACCAGAGCGGCGATCGCTCCGATCGCGGCCCACACCGGTAGCAGCATCGCACCGACCACGCCGATGGCCAGCGGAATCTCGATCAGGGTGTTTCCTTCGTCGGAGCGGATCGTGATGCGGCGGATGTTGCCCTCCCGCACCAGCTCCTTGACCCGGCTCAGCAGATCGTCGCCGCACACCGAGTATTCCTCGTGCTTCTCCTCGGCGCCCTCTTCGGATTCTTCCTGAACTTCTTCGACCTCGACCTCAACCTCGACGCCGTCGACTTCAGCCTCGGGCTGAACCGCTTCTTCGTTCTTGTCGTCCGCCACAATCGACCTCCTGCTGTGAGTCATCCGGGCGGGATCCGTTGGGATCCAACCTTCGTATGCCACCTCATACGAGTCCGGGGGGGCCGCGGGTTTCGACGGGACAGGAAGTCCCGAAGCGCGCCCTTCGGTCCACCCCTCCGAAGTACGCGTGTACCCGGGTCGTGACAACCCGGCGGGGTACCGTTAGGATCACGATAACTTCTAGGGGCGGTGGTGGTTGGGTCGTGACCCAATGAGCCGGATGATCCCGGAGGACATCGTGGAGTGGCGCATATACAGCCGCACCGGGCGCGTGTACGGCGCCCAGCTCAAAGAGCCCGCCGTCGTCCAGACGATTCACGGCACGGTCGGAGCCGAGGCAGGTGACTTCCTCGTCGTGGACTTCGACTGCGAGCGCGTGCGGTACTATCCGGCTCGCTACTTCAACGAGGCCTACCAGGTGGTCGAGCGGCCGATCCCGCTGAAGGCACTCGCCGATCTGTCCCAACTGGTCATCCGGCACGTCATCGAATCGGGCGAAGAATCGATTGGTGAAACGTGCGTTCGATGCGGTAAACGTAGGACCCGCACGGAGTTCGAAGGCGTTCCCACCTGCATGGACTGCGAGCTCAAGCTGAAGGCGGAGCGCGAGGAGACTTTGCGCTGTCAGCACGACGGCGCCGAGATGCGGAAGGAAGTCATCCAGAACGTCATCGTGGACCGGTGTCCGAAATGCGGCGGCGTCTGGTTCGACGGCGGCGAACTGGAGATCCTGGGCGCCGCGTATCGGCGTGACACCGACTTCGGAATGCCCGCCGAGCTCGCCTCCCGGTTGATCCACGGACTTGTCGAAAGGGACGTGGACTGATCTACGACCGGGCCGCCTGCCATGCCTTTGTACAGGCCGCCATTCACGGCTCATCGAACGGGCCCGAGCGCGTCTCTCCGTAGCACGATTCTTGATATAGCAATCGCCATTTCCCGGGGGTGTAGAGGGTGATCCACCGGTTACCACGAAAGGAACACGGAGCATGAGCAGCCCCGCCAA
>JBATJK010000079.1:0-13589 GCA_049668445.1 Gemmatimonadota bacterium | reverse complement strand
ACCGGACCCGTATAACGTGCCATCTGGCTTCCTTAACCTGTCGCCTTCGTGTTCCCGACTGCCCGCCTCAAACCCGACGCTTCTTGGGCGGACGGCATCCGTTGTGCGGAATCGGCGTGACGTCCCGGATCGACCGGATCGTCAGGCCAGCACTCTGAAGGGCCTGAATCGCTGATTCGCGACCCGAGCCTGGACCCTGTACTCGAACGTGCAGCCGCTTCATGCCCATCGAGGCGGCCTCTCGCCCCACGGTCTCAGCCGCAATCGTAGCGGCGAACGGGGTGGACTTCTTCGAGCCCTTGAAACCAGCCTTCCCTGCACTGGCCCAGGCCACGGTCCCACCGTTGAGTTCCGTGATCGTGATGATCGTGTTGTTGAACGTCGCCTTGATATGGGCGACGCCCTCAGCATCAACCTGACGCTTGCGTCTCGTGCCTTTAGGCTTGGCCATACATCGTCCCTATTTCTTGGAAGGCGCCTTCTTCTTGCCGGCCACTGCGCGTCGCGGACCCTTGCGAGTGCGCGCATTCGTGTGCGTCCGCTGCCCTCTGACTGGAAGACCGCGGCGATGCCGCACACCCCGATAGCAGCCGATGTCCATGAGACGCTTGATGTTCATGGACGTTTCCGTGCGAAGCGCACCTTCCACCTTGTAATGGGCCTCGATGACCCGTCGGAGCTTGTTGACGTCCTCGTCCGAGAGGTCACGCACCCGGGTATCCGGATCCATGGCCGCTTCGGCCAGGATCGCCTGCGATGTCGAACGACCGATCCCGTAGATGTACGTCAGGGCGATCTCGACCCGCTTCTCCCGGGGGAGGTCAACGCCGGCTATTCTTGCCATTTACCACCCGTTCAGATTGTCGGTCGGCGGGGCCCTGCGGCCTGCCAGACCGAACGCCTTCTATCCTTGCCGCTGCTTATGCTTCGGATCACGGCTGCAGATCACCCGCACCACTCCACGGCGCCGAACAATCTTGCAGTGTTCACAGATCCGCTTTACGCTCGAACGCACCTTCATGACGCAATCCGTCCTTTTCAACCGTTCACGAGACAGCTGTTGAAGATAACGGCTGTGTGCCCGTGAATCAACGACCTTACTTGAACCGGTACGTGATGCGCCCCTTCGTCAGATCGTAGGGCGACATCTCCACCGTTACCTTGTCTCCCGGGAGGATCCGGATGTAGTTCATGCGGATCTTGCCCGACACGTGGCACGTAATCTCGTGTTCGTTCTCGAGCTTGACCCTGAACATGGCGTTCGGCAGCGCTTCAATCACGTCGCCGGCCATCTGGATCGGTTCCTCTTTCGCCAAACTACTCCTCCTTCGAACCGTGGTCGCCGCGTCGCCCGGTGAGGATCCTGGGACCCTCCGGCATCACCGCCACCGTGTGCTCGAAATGCGCCGACAGACTTCCGTCAGCAGTTACGACCGTCCATCCGTCCGCCAGCGTCCGGATGTGACGGCGGCCCACGTTCACCATCGGCTCGATGGCGATGACGAGGCCTTCTTCGAGCGTCGCTCCCTGCCCCCTGCGCCCGAAGTTGGGCACGTGCGGCTCCTCGTGCGGAGCGAACCCAACCCCGTGACCCACAAGCTCACGGATCACACTGTATCCCGCGTCCTCCACGACCGCCTGGATCGCCGCTCCCACATCGCCCAGGGTGGCTCCCGCCGAAGCCTGCTGGACTCCGACGTCCAGCGAGGCCCGCGTGACGGCAAGCAGGCGTTGCGCTTCCTCGGAAGGCTGCCCCACTGGCACGGTCACCGCGGCATCCGCGAACATCTCGTCCAGGACCACCCCGACATCCACGCCGAGCAGGTCCCCCTCCCCGAGGCGGCGGTCCGGCGACGGAATGCCGTGCACCACCTCTTCGTTGAGGCTCGTGCACAGCGTGGCCGGAAATCCGTACAGCCCCTTGAAGGCCGGTGCGGCGCCTTCGTGATCGCGAATGAAGCTCTCAGCCGCCGCGTCCAGATCTCCGGTGCTCACACCTGGCTCGGCACGTTCGCCTACCAGGGCCAACACGCCGGCGACGATTTCCCCGGCTCGAGCGATCGCGTCGATCTCGTCGGCCGTCTTCAGTCGCATCACAGCGACAGACGCTCCAGGATGTCTGTCTGAATGTCGTCGATGTCACCGACGCCCTCGACGGACACGACCTGCACTCCCGTGGCCGCGTAGAAATCTACGAGCGGCTTCTTCTTCTTTCCGTAGACCTCGAGCCTGCGCTTGATCGTCTTCTGCAAGTCGTCCTTGCGTCCCCGCGTCGACAGGCGCTTCATGATCTCGTCTTCGGGAACCGACAGGTCCACGATCGCGTCCAGCTTCTGGCCGCGGTCCTGCAGGAGCCTCCGGAGCCCCTCCGCCTGCGCCACGGTCCGCGGAAAGCCATCCAGAAGGAATCCCGGCTCCGAATCCTCATTCGCCAGGGCCTCTCCCACGATCCCCAGGATCACGTCGTCGGGAACCAGCTCGCCGGCATGCATGTACCGCTTTGCTTTAATCCCCATGGGCGTTCCGTCGCGAAGCGCCTGCCTGAGGATGTCTCCCGTGGAGTACCGGGGTATCCCCAGTTTTCTCGCCAGGAGTTCCCCCTGCGTGCCTTTTCCGGCCCCCGGGGGACCCATTATTAGGAGCCTCACGGCCCGATCTCCTCGTCCGGAACCGTCACATGTACTTCTGACGGCCCCTGTATTTGACCCGCCCCTTCTTCATGAATCCCTCGTACTGCCGGAGCAGCAGGTGCTGCTGCATCTGCTGAACCGTGTCGAGGCCCACACCCACCACGATCAGTAGAGAGGTGCCGCCGAAGAAGAACGTCTGGATATCGAATGCCGCGAAGATCCAGAACGGAAGGATCGCGATCACAGCCAGGTAGATCGACCCTGGAAGGGTGACTCGCGTCAGCACGCGATCGATATACTCCGCGGTCTGCGCACCCGGCTTGACCCCGGGGATGAAACCACCCTGCTTCTTCAGGTTCTCCGCCAGGTCGACCGGGTTGAAGATGATCGCCGTGTACACGTAGGTGAACACGATGATCAGCGCGGCGTACGTCACGTAGTACCACATGGAGCCCGGTGCGAAGATCTGGCTCAAGTCGTACAGGAAGCCGGTCGCTCCCTGTCCGCCCGTGAACGAGTACAGAGTCCCGGGCACGATGATGATGGCCTGAGCAAAGATGATCGGCATCACGCCGGCGCTGTTGATCCGGATCGGGATGAACGACTTCTGCCCCTCCCTCACCCGGCCACGCCCCACCACCTTGCGCGGGATCTGAACCGGGATCCGGCGCGCCGCCATGGTGAGAGCGACGACCGCGGCCGTGATCAGGACCAGCACCGCGAGGAGCGCCATCAGCTTGAAGAGGCTGATTCCACCCGCCCGCAGAAGCTCGATCGTGTTGAATACCGCCGCCGGGAAGCCCTGGATGATCGAGAAGAAGATCAGCAGTGACATTCCGTTCCCGATGCCCCGCTCGGTGATCTGTTCGCCGAGCCACATGACGAAGACACCACCAGCGGTGAGCAGCAGGACCGTCTCGATCCGGAACGCCCAGCCGGGAAACACCACCACACCCGGCTGCGATTCGAGGAAGATCGAGTAGCCGTACGCCTGCATGATGCACAGGAAGACCGTGGAGTAGCGCGTCCACTGGGTCAGCTTGCGCCGGCCGTCCTCGCCCTCCTTCTGCAGCTTCTCGATCGTCGGGAATGTCGACCCGAGTACCTGGAAGATGATACTGGCCGAGATGTACGGCATGATCCCGAGAGCAAACACCGTGGCCCGCTGCAGCGCCCCACCCGTGAAGAGATCATAGATCCCGAACAGGGTACCCTGGAACTGGCCGGCCAGCTGCTGGAGAGCCAGCACGTTGACGCCGGCCGTCGGGATGTGCGAGCCAAGCCGGTAGATGGCCAGGCAAAGCAGCGTGAAGAGGATCTTGCTCTTCAGCTCCGGGATCTTGAAGAGATTCTGGGCAGCCTGGAGCGCTTGAGTGCGTTCGTTCGCCATATCAGCCGATCAGTTCCACGGTTCCGCCGTCCGCTTCGATCTTCTCGCGGGCCGTTGCGCTGAATGCGTGCGCACGAACCGTCACCGCTCGCCCGGCCGACCCAACCCCGAGGATCTTAACGGGCTTGGTCAGCGAAGCGATGAGTCCATGCGCCTTGAGCTCTTCGGGCCCGAACGCCGTACCCTCGAGGCTCGCGATCAGGCCGACGTTGACGACCTGGTACTCGCGCCGATTGATCGGCTTGAAACCGCGCTTCGGAACGCGCCGATACAGCGGCATCTGGCCGCCTTCGAACCACGCCGGGATCGCGGCGCCTGAACGGGACTTCTGTCCCTTGTGGCCCCGTCCCGAGGTCTTTCCGTGACCCGAACCATGGCCCCTTCCGACGCGCTTCCGCTTGCCGCGGGAGCCGGGGGTCGGGCTCAGATTGTCCAGGCCGATTCTCTTGCTGTCTGCCATGGGTCTAGTCGACCTCCTCGACTTCCACCAGGTGCGCGACGACCCTGATCATTCCACGAATGGCCGGGTTGTCTTCCTTGATGACCTCGGCCTGGTGATGGCGAAGGCCCAGCGCCTCGAGCGTGGCGCGCTGCTTTTGCATCGCGTTGCTGCCGCTGCGCACCTGCTTAATCCGGATGTTGTTAGCCACGCATCGCCTCCCGGATCACCTCGACGTCCACGCCGCGCTCCCGCGCCACGGCCTCGGGAGTCATCAGACTCTGGAGGCCGTTCATCGTGGCCGCGACCACGTTGAGCGGATTGTTCGAACCGAGGCTCTTGGTAAGGATGTCCTGCACGCCGGCGCAATCGAGCACGGCCCGGACCGGTCCACCGGCGATCACGCCCGTACCCGGAGAGGCAGGCTTCAGTAGCACCCTGCCTGCGCCATGCCGCCCGATCATCTCGTGCGGAATCGTACCGCCGCGGATCGGAATCTCGACCATCGCCTTGCGGGCCTGCTCCAGTCCCTTGCGGATGGCCTCTGCCACTTCGTTGGCCTTTCCGAGCGACGTGCCGACCTTACCCTGGCCGTCGCCAACGGCCACCAGAGCGGTGAAGGAGAACCGGCGGCCACCCTTGACCACCTTCGAGACCCGGTTGATATGGATCACGTTCTCCTTGAGGTTATCTCCCTCGTCCCGCCGATCCCGTCTGCGACTCTGCTTCTTCGCCATTCCCTCAGCTTCTCCGAATCCTGCGGCGTCCCCCCCACGTCGTTCGCGTGAGGTCTGCCGTCAAGTAATTTCGCTTAGAATTTGAGCCCGCCGGCCCTCGCCCCATCGGCGAACGCCTTCACGCGACCCTGATAACGATAGCCGCCGCGGTCGAACACTATGGTCTCGATGCCGTCGGCTTTCGCCTTCTCGGCCAGAGCCTTACCCGCCGCGTAGCTCGCGGCCACCTTGCCCGAGAGATCTTTCACCTCGGCCGTCGTGTCGATCGCAAGCGTGGAGATGCCCGCCAGGGTGGCTCCACGGTCGTCGTCGACCAGCTGACCCTCGATGTTCTTCAAGCTTCGGAAGACCACCAGGCGCGGCCGCTCGGCCGTGCCCCGGATCTTCTTCAGAACTCTCCTGTGCCTCGTGGCGCGACGACGACGCCGCTCCGCCGATATATTGAGTGCCATCTCCTGCTCCTCCGGCCGTCCTCCCGATCGTGGGAGTCCGGCGTACGAGATCGTTGTCTATCAGCTTACGGCTGCGGCCTTACCGGCCTTGCGCCGCACGTGCTCACCGCTATAGCGAATGCCCTTGCCCTTGTAGGGCTCGGGCGGCCGTATCCTGCGAATCCGCGCCGCCACTTCGCCCACGGCCTGCTTGTCGATGCCTCGAACGTGGACCAGGGTCGGCTTCTCCACCACCAGATCCACCCCCTCCGGGGCCTCGAACAGAACCGGGTTGCTGTAACCGACCGAGAACTCAACGGCCGACCCCTTCTGCAGGGCCCGATATCCGACACCGTGGATCTCGAGCGACCGCTCGAAGCCCGTGTGTACTCCCTGGACCATGTTGGCCACCAGGCTGCGCGTGAGGCCGTGCAGGGCCCTGTGCCGCGCCTGGTCCGTGGGACGGTTGACCGTGATCTCGCCATCCGTCAACTCGATGGCCATATCCGCATCGAAGCGTCCGCTGAGCTCACCCTTGGGGCCCTTTACGCTCACGCTGGAGCCCTCGATGGACACGTCCACGCCCTGGGGCACGACGATCGGCTGTCTTCCGACTCTCGACATCTGTATCGCGCTCAACTGTCTGGCGTCCCGCGCGTGCGGGACGACTGTTCCTTGCACCCGGTCCTAGTAGACCGTGGCGATGACCTCTCCGCCGACGCGCTGCTGCCGGGCCTGGCGGTCCGTCATCAACCCCTTTGAGGTCGACAGGATCGCCATGCCCATGCCCGAACGCACCTTGGGCATCCCCTGGGCGCCGACGTACCGTCGGAGTCCCGGCCTGGAAATCCGCCTCAACGAGCGAATGACCGGCTTCTCGTCTTCGGTGTACTTCAGATAGACCCGCAGCACCCCGTGAGCCCCGTCGTCCAGGACCTTGTAGCCGTGAACGAAGTGGTTCTCGGTCAGGATACGCGCGATCTCTACCTTGAGCTTCGCAACCGGCATGTCGACTCGACGGTGACCCGCCCGGTTCGCGTTGCGAACCCGCGTCAGCATGTCGGCAATGGGATCATTCATGCTCATGTCTTACCAACTCGCCTTTCGCACGCCGGGGATCTCGCCCCTGAGCGCCATCTGCCGGAAGCAGATCCTGCACAGGCCGAACTTCCGCATGTAGGCCCGCGACCGCCCGCACCGTTGACACCGCCGAATCGTCCGCGCGCTGTACTTCGGCTTGCGATTCGCCTTCGCAATAAGGGACTTCTTAGCCATTACTGTTCTCCGACCTTCGTTAAATGCTGCATCTCTTCGTTGCAGCTCGTCCCGTCTCCCTGCGGCGTACGACTAGGTACGCCTCAGTCGCCGCTCCTCGCGCGCCTCGACCTGCAACATTTCACTCGGTCGGCGCGCTTCCACTCCTCCTGCTCTAAACCACTACCGGGGTCTCGCCACGGAAGGGCATGCCCATTTCCCGCAGCAGCACCAGTGCTTCGTCGTCTCGGTCCGTCGTGGTGACGAACGTGATGTCCATCCCATGCACGCGGACGATCTCGTCGTAATCCACCTCCGGGAACACCATCTGCTCCCGGATTCCGACGGTGTAGTTGCCGCGGCCGTCGAAGGCGCGACTGTTGAACCCGCGGAAGTCGCGGATCCGGGGAACGGCCGTGCTGATGAACCGGTCCATGAACTCGTACATACGGGAAGCGCGCAGCGTCACCTTCACGCCCACGGGCATGCCTTCTCGAAGGTTGAAGTTCGAGATCGAGTTCCGGGCCCGCGTGACCACGGGCTTCTGCCCGCTGATCCGCGCCAGCTCCGCCACCACCGAATCGAGGAGCTTCGCGTTATCCTTCGCGTCTCCGAGACCGCAGTTGATCACGACCTTCTCGACCCGGGGAACCTCCATCGAGTTCCTGAACCCGAAGGACTCCTGGAGCCTGGAGATCACCTGCTTCTCGTAATGCTGTCTCAGCCTGGGTTGCTGCTTCATGCCGACTTCACTCACATCCTGGGTCCCGGGGCCTTACGGCCGCGGAATCGGGTTGCCGCTCTTGGTCGAGATCCTCTCCTTCGTTCCGTCCGCGTCGATCCGGTTCCGATATCGGGTCGGGTCGTCGCTCGACGGATCGATGAGCATGACGTTGGAGACGTGAATCGGTGCCTCGAACGTGATGATCCCACCTTCCGGATTCGCCTGCGTGGGGCCCTGGTGGCGCTTGCGCATGGCCACGCCTTCCACCACCACCTGTTCCTTCGAGGGAATCGCGCGAAGCACCTGCCCTCGCGCCCCCTTGTAGTTGCCCGAGATCACCTGGACCCGATCGCCCCGGCGCACGTGCAGCTTGTTTCTGTTGCTCATGTCGGGCTCCTCAGATCACTTCGGGGGCGAGTGAGACGATCTTCATGAACTTCTTCTCCCTCAGCTCCCTGGCCACTGGACCGAAGATCCGGGTGGCGCGCGGCTCACCGGCATCATTGATGATCACGGCGGCGTTCTCGTCAAACCGGATGTACGACCCGTCCTTGCGCCGGCTTTCCTTGGCGACGCGAACCACCACGGCCCGTGCGACTTCGCCCTTCTTCACGGTCCCGCCCGGAATCGCATCCTTGATCGTGACGACCACGACGTCCCCGAGCCCGGCGTACCGGCGGGACGAGCCGCCAAGGACGCGAATGCACCTGGCACGACGTGCGCCCGAGTTGTCCGCGATCCGGAGATCGGTCTCCTGCTGAATCATGTCCTCAGCCCTCCTGGACCGGACGCTCGATGAGTCTCACGACCCGCCAGCGCTTGAGCTTGGACAGAGGCCGCGTTTCCTCGATGACCACCAGGTCACCCGAGCGAAACTCGTTGTTCTCATCGTGCGCGTGGTACTTCTTCCGCTTCGTCACACGCTTACCGTACAGGGGATGGGCAAACTGACGCTCCACGGAGACCACTACGGTCTTGTCCGTGGCATCGCTCACCACCCGGCCCTGCCGAACCTTCCGGCTCGCCTCGGTCTGCGTCGAATCCTCAAGCATCGCTATCTCCCGCGGCCCGCAGCTCACGCTCGTGCCGGATCGTCTTCATTCTGGCGACATCCCGGCGCAACTCCCTGAGGAGGGCCGGGTTCTCGAGCTCCTCGTACGCGGCGCGGAAGCGGAGCTTGAAAAGCTCCTCGCGCGCCCGTTCGATCTCGAGGTCGATTTCGTCCTGGGTCATTTCCCGAATGTCTTTGGCGTCCATTGCTCTACTCCTCCCGGACCAGGAACCTGGTCTTCACCGGGAGCTTCGCGGCCGCCAGGTCCATGGCTCGCCGGGCGATGGACTCGTCCACGCCCTCGAGCTCGAACATCACGCGGCCCGGCTTGACGGGCGCCACCCAACCCTCGGGGTTGCCCTTACCCTTGCCCATCCGGGTCTCAGCCGGCTTGGACGTGATCGGCTTGTCGGGGAAGATCCGAATCCAGACCTTTCCGCCACGCTTGATGTGCCGGGTCATCGCCACACGAGCCGCCTCGATCTGGCGGTTGGTGATCCACCCGGCATCCAGCGTCTGCAGACCGTAGTCTCCGAACGCCACCGTGTTGCCACGCGTGGCGTTGCCACGGATCTTGCCCTTCTGCTGTTTGCGGTACTTCACGCGTTTTGGTTGAAGCATCGTCCCGTCTCGTTACTTGGCGCCGCCGGCCGTGTAGGTCTGACCCCGCCGGTCATCTTTGACCTCTCCGCGGTAGATCCAGACCTTCACTCCGATCGTGCCGTACGTGGTCTTGGCCATGCGCTCGGCGTAGTCGATGTCCGCGCGCATGGTGTGCAGCGGCACGCGGCCCTCGTGATATCCCTCGGTCCGCGCGATCTCCGCGCCTCCAAGGCGTCCACCACACTGCACCTTCACGCCCTCGGCCCCGGCGCGCGTAGCTGCCTGCATCGCACGCTTCATCGCCCTCCGAAAACCGATTCGCTGCTGCAACTGATGAGCGATGCTGTTCGCCACGAGCTGGGCATTGACCTCCGGTCGCTTGATCTCTTCGACGTTGATCGAGACCTCGGAGTCGGTAAGCAGCGCGAGCTCGTCGCGCAGCTTGTCTACCTCAGCGCCTCGCTTGCCGATGACGACGCCGGGACGACCCGTGTGGATGGTCACGACGATCTTGGTCGGCTTGCGCTCGATCTCGATGTCGGCCACCGCCGCGTGATCCAGCCGCGCGTGCAGGTACTTGCGCAGTTTCTCATCTTCGGCGAGCAGGGCCGGGAAATCCCGCCCGTTCGCATACCAGCGCGACTTCCAGGGCTTAACCAGCCCCAGTCTGAAGCCGTACGGATGTGTCTTCTGGCCCACAGTTACTCCTTTGTGTCCACGACGACGGTGACGTGACTCATTCGCTTGCGAAGTGGCGCGGCGCGTCCCATGGCAGCAGCTCGGTAGCGACGGAGCGTCGGCCCCTCGTTCACGTAGGCTTCCTTGACGTAGAGGTCGTCCACGTCGAGTACCTCGCCCTGCTGATCGGCCTTGTCGACCGCGTTCGCGACGGCGGAACGCAGCGCCTTGTCGATCGGCTCGGCCGCGCCCTTCTTCGAGAACTGTAGAATCGAATAGGCGTCGTTGACGTCGGCATTACGGATCTGGTCGATCACCGGCCGCATCTTTCTCGCCGACATCCTGATTCTCTTCGAGACCGCTCGCGCTTCCATCTCGCTATATCCCCTGGCTGTGGTGCCCGGCCCTACAGACGGGCCCGCTTGTCGGCGAGCTTGCCGCCGTGACCCCGGAACATGCGGGTGGGGGAAAACTCACCGAGTTTGTGCCCCACCATGTTCTCCGTGATGTAGACCGGGATGAACTTGTTACCGTTGTGCACCGCGACCGTGTGTCCGACGAACTCCGGACTGATCGTGGAAGCCCGGGCCCACGTCTTCGTGACGCGCTTCTCCCCGGACCTGTTCATCGCCTCGATCCGACCGAGCAAACGCTCGTCGATATACGGTCCCTTCTTGACACTTCGCGCCATTCTCTTCTCCCCGGTCCGCGTTACTTCGTGGCTTTGCCGCGCTTGCGACCGCGGACGATGTACTGGTTACTGGCTTTCTTCCGCTTCCTGGTCTTGCGCCCTTCCGCCTTGCCCCATGGCGAGACCGGAGGACGACCGCCCGATGCCCGACCTTCACCACCACCCAGCGGGTGATCGTGCGGGTTCATCGCGACGCCGCGCACCTTCGGCCTCTTCCCGAGCCACCGCGAACGACCCGCTTTGCCCGATCGGATCAACTCGTGATCCACGTTGCCGACCTGGCCGATGGTGGCGAAGCACTCGCCGCGCACCATGCGAACCTCGGTGCTGGGCAGCCGGAGAGTGACCATGTCGCCCTCTTTCGCGATCAGCTGGACCGAGGCCCCTGCCGAACGGGCCAACTGGGCCCCCTTGCCGGGCTTGATCTCGACGGCGTGGATCATCGTGCCGAGCGGGACCTCCCTCAGCGGCAGGCAGTTACCGAGCCGCGGCTCCGAACCGGGGCCGGACACGATGGTGTCGCCCTGCTGCATGCCCCGCGGGTGCAGGATGTACCGCTTCTCGCCGTCCGCGTAGTGAATCAGCGCGATGCGAGCCGACCGATTGGGGTCGTACTCGATTTCGGCGATCCGCCCCGGAATCCCGTGCTTGTCACGACGGAAGTCCATCTTGCGGTAGCGGCGCTTGTGCCCGCCGCCCCTGCGACGGCTGGTAATCCGCCCGTGGTGGTTCCGCCCCGACTTCTTGGTCAGCCCCTCGGTCAGCGACTTCTCGGGCTCCGAGCGCGTCACCTCGTCGAACGAGGAGACCGAACGGAAGCGCGAGCTCGCCGTGACGGGCCGGAATTTCTTGAGCGCCATTCTATACTCCCTCGAACACGTCGATCACTTCGCCCTCGGCGAGCGTGACGATGGCCTTCTTCCAGTCGGAACGCTTGCCCACCGAACGACCGACGCGGCGCTCTTTGCCCAGGATGTTCATGGTGTTCACAGAGGCCACCTGGACCTCGAACATCTTCTCGACAGCGCGCTTGATCTCGATCTTCGTTGCGTCACGCGACACCTGGAACACGAACTGGGGCCGTATCTCGCCCTCCTTGTCCTGGTGCCGCTTCCGAATGCGTCCCGGGTTGAACTGGAGCCGAGACGACTCCTCGGTGATGACCGGCCGGATCAGGATCTCGCGTGGCAAGCGGCTCATGATGCCTCCTCGTCTTCCCCGGCTCCTGAATGGTCGCCACTGAAGGCCGATTCTTCGACGATCACCACGTCGGACCACAGGATATCGTAGGCCGAGGCCTCACCCCACGGCCGCACCTCGACGCCCGGAAGATTCCGCGCGGAGAGGTAGACATCGCCCTTCACACCGTCCGTCAGGATCAGCACGTTGCCCGCGTCCAGCTCGAGCGCCTCGAAAAGCGCGACGAGGGCCCGCGTGCTCGGCGCCTCCAGCGCGAACGGCTCCACCACGATCAGTTCGCCGCCCTCGGCCCGTGCGTTCAGGGCCGAACGAATCGCCAGGCGCCGCACCTGCTTCGGAACACGGACCCGGTAGCTGCGAGGCTGTGGTCCGAACACGATCGAACCGCCACGCCAGATCGCGGAGCGAACCGAGCCCGCGCGGGCCCGTCCGGTACCCTTCTGACGCCACGGCTTCCGACCACCGCCGCGCACCGTATGCCGCGTCTTCGTGGAATGCGTGCCCTGGCGTTGGTTCGCCTGGTAGGCCTTGATGACCTGGTGCAGTACGCTCTCGTTGACCGTGCCGTCAAACACGGAATCGGGCAACTCGAAGTCCGCCGCGCGCGCCTTGCCCGTTGTCGAATATGCTTTCGCCTTCATGCTCTCTCTCTTCGACTTCCCAGCGGAGATCAGTCGCTCAGGCGGAGCGAATGAGAACCACGTTGTGACGCGCCCCGGGCACCGAGCCGCGGACCAGCATCAGGTTCTTCTCCGCATCGATCATCTCGATACGCCGGTTCATGGCGCTACGCTTCGTACCACCCATCTGGCCGGACATCTTGCGGCCCTTGATTACACGTGACGGATCCGTACCCGGACCGATGGAGCCTGGCTTTCGCAGGACGGAACTTCCGCCGTGCGAGCCACGGGAACCGCCAAAGCCATGCCGCTTCACGGTGCCCTGAAATCCGCGACCCTTGGTCAACCCGGTGATCTTCACCTTCTGGCCGACCTCGAACAGGTCCACGGTCAGGCTCTGACCGGCCTCGTACTCCTGGCCCTCGTCGAGTTCGAACTCGGCCAGCACCTTCGGCGCGTGGTCCAGGCCCGCACGGGCCGCATGACCGGCCTCGGGCTTCGCGACGCGACGCTCACGCTGCGAGCCGAATCCGAGCTGGATGGCCTCGTAGCCGTCCGTCGTAGACGTCTTGACCTGAACGACGGGGCACGGCCCGACCTCGAGCACGGTGCAACCGACGGCCTGGCCATCTTCCGTGAATATCTGGGTCATCCCCAGCTTCTTACCAATCAATCCGGGCATGTCACTGAACCTTGATTTCGACGTCCACGCCGGCCGCCAGGTCGAGCTTCGTCAGCGCGTCGACGGTCTGCGGGCGGGTGTCGTAGATGTCGATCAGACGTTTGTGCGTCTTCAACTCGAACTGTTCCCTGGACTTCTTGTCCTTGTGCGGACTCCGGAGAACCGTGTACAACTGGCGCCTCGTCGGAAGCGGGATCGGCCCCTTCACGGACGCGCCGGTCTTCTGAGCCGTGCGCACGATGTCCGCCGCCGTCTGGTCGATGACCGCCGCGTCGAACGATCGCAGCCGAATCCGAATCTTCTCCGCCATGATCTTCTCGTCTCTCTGCCAGTTACTCGGTGATCGCGGTGACGACGCCGGCGCCGACCGTGCGGCCGCCCTCACGAATCGCGAACCGCAGCTCCGTGTCCATCGCGATCGGAGCAATCAGTTCCACGTCCATGTTCACGTTGTCACCC
>JBATJK010000078.1:0-3529 GCA_049668445.1 Gemmatimonadota bacterium | reverse complement strand
TGGGAATTCGGCGGCTGGAAGGTCCCGCTGGGGCTCCGGTTTGGCTACGTGCTGGTCAACCCGAGCAACTCCTGGAACTTCTACGTCGAGTACGCGACGGAATTCGCGACGGATGATTGGCCCGGTGCCGCGGCCAGGAACAAGTACCGGGCGAACATCTCCTACAGCGTGCCCGTTGGTTAGACGAGCCGGAGGGACCTCAGAGTGAATCAGCCGGACGTGATGCAGACGATCGACAGCCGCGCCCTCGCGGGGCGGCGGCGGGAGATCAGCCAACTCAGGCGCCTGGAGACGCTGAGCGATGTCGTGTACGGCATAGCCATCTGGCGCGTGTTCATGCTGTTCCCGCGTCCCGACGAGCCGGCGTGGAACTGGCATTCCTGGCGCGAATTTCTGGGCGCCGAGGGGATGACGATCGTGCTGATCGCGATCGGGGTGGCCGTCCTGATCATCTACTGGCTGCAGAGCAACACGTTGTTCAGCCTCGTCGAAAGGGCCGACGGCAAGTTCGCGGTGCGGGCTATCATGCAGCTCTTCTCCGTGCTCCTGTTCCTGTTCGCGATTCGGGTGGGAACCGAGCTTTCCCCCTCGGCCTGGACGCGGGGGTTCGAGAGCTTCGCTGCGCTGCTGCTCGGCTTCTCGTCGACATGGATGTGGACGTACGCCACGAAGGGCAGGCGGCTGCTGCACCCGGATGTGACCGATGAAGAAGCGAGAGCGATAGGAAAGAGCATCCGGGCCGAGCCCGCGACGGCGACGTTCACGCTGCCGTTCATCTTCACGCCATTCCTGTGGGAAGCGGCGTGGTTCACCTACCCGGCGGTGCGGCGTTTCTTCCGGAGGGTTGTAGGGCAAGAACCGAAGGTCTCGCAGGAGTAAGGCGACCGTGGTGCTCAAAGGAAGTCGGTACGCGCTTGCAGCTCTGCTGTTGACCATGGCCACCCCGGCCCTGGCTCAGGACCCGCCGCCGGAAGGACTCCGCGCCCCGGCCAGGAGCTTCGCTCTTCCGATGGAGGTGGAGCACGACTTCGGAGCGGCCAACGGAGAGGCGACGTTCCTCCGTTTCCTTCCTCTGTGGAGCCTGCCGCTCAACGACGACTGGCGAATCATCAACCTGGACCTGATCACTCTCGCCGAGGCGCCCGGTGGCGTTCCGGGCAGACCGGTCAACCCCAACCCGACCCTCGGCGAGCGCGCGTTTGGCCTCAGCGATCTGCTCCACGCCAGCTTCCTCACGCCGGAGGGCCAGGGAAAGTTCATCTGGGGGGCGGGCGTGGCCCTCGGGATTCCGACCGCAACCTCCAGGGCACTGGGGAGCGGCAAGTGGGCCATGGGGCCCGCCGTCCGATTGACCTTCCGGAGCGGTCCCTGGAACCTCGGCGCCGTCGGCGCCCAGCGATGGTCGTTCGCCGGCGACTCTTCGCGTCCCGATCTCAACGCGCTGATCATCCGGGGGACGTTCCGGTTCCAGCTCCCCGGTCCGTGGTACCTGGTGTCGGCACCGATCATCACGGCCAACTGGAACGCTCCGTCTTCACAGCGCTGGCTCGTGCCGCTCGGCGGTGGGCCGGGAGTGACGTTCGACGTGGGCGCCCACCGGTGGGCCACGTCGCTGCAGGCCTACGTCAATGCCATCAGGCCCGATGGAGCGCCCGAGTGGGCGGCTCGCGTTCAGTTGATCGCGGCGATTCCGTACTGATATGACGAGAACGATCTGCCCCCATCCTCTGAAGGAGAAGAAAGAATGAAACGAAGTCCGAACCGCTGGCTGCTGTCCCTCCTGGCGATGCTCATCCTGGCGTCACCGATCGCGGCCCAGGACAAGCCGAACATCCTGATCATCTGGGGTGATGATATCGGCCAGTTCAATGTCAGCGCCTACAACATGGGCATGATGGGCTACAAGACGCCGAACATAGACCGCATTGCTGCGGAGGGCGCGGTATTCACCGACTGGTACGGCCAGCAGAGCTGCACCGCCGGTCGTGCCGCCTTCATCACCGGACAGTCGCCGATGCGCACCGGCCTGACCAAGGTCGGCCTTCCCGGTGCGCCCGAAGGCATGAAGGTGGAGGATCCAACCATCGCCGGGTTGCTCAAGGCGCAGGGCTACATGACCGGCCAGTTCGGCAAGAACCACCTCGGCGACCTCGACGAGATGCTGCCGACGAACCACGGGTTCGACGAGTTCTTCGGCAACCTCTACCACCTGAACGCGGAGGAGGAGCCGGAGCATCCGGACTATGCGGGCGATTTCATGTTCCCCGACGGCGAGACCTTGAGCGAGAAATTCGGCCCGCGTGGCGTGATCCACTCCTACGCGGATGGCAGGATCGAAGACACCGGCCCGCTGACCCGAAAGCGCATGGAGACGGTGGACGAGGAAGTCACCACCGCCGCGCTCGACTTCATGGACCGTTCCGTCGAGGCCGACAAGCCGTTCTTCCTCTGGTGGAACAGCACCCGCATGCACATCTGGACGCACCTGAAGGCCGAATCCGAAGGTAAGACCGGCCTCGGCGTGTACGCCGACGGCATGGTCGAGCACGATGCGATGGTTGGCCAGCTGCTGGCCAAGCTCGAGGAGCTGGGCGTGGCGGACAACACGATCGTCATGTACTCGACGGACAACGGTGCGGAGTTCTTCTCCTGGCCCGACGGTGGCACGACGATGTTCCGCAACGAGAAGGCCACGCAGTGGGAGGGCGGCTTCCGGGTACCGACCGCGATCCGCTGGCCCGGCGTGATCGAGCCCGGCACGGTCATCAACGAGATCGGCGCGCACGAAGACATGCTACCGACCCTGCTCGCGGCGGCGGGCGATCCCAACGTGAAAGAAGACCTGCTCGAGGGCAGGACCTCCGGCGGCAGGGACTACAAGGTCCACCTCGATGGCTACAACCTGATACCCGCGCTGAGCGGTGAGGGTGAGTGGCCGCGCCACGAGTTCCTCTACTGGACCGACGACGGCAGCGTTGCGGCCCTGCGCTACAACAACTGGAAGATCACCTTCCTGCGCCAGGACCACGAGGGAATTGCTGTTTGGACGCAGCCCTACACGGTGCTCCGTGCACCCATGCTCACCAATCTGCGAATGGATCCATTCGAGAAGGCCTTTGATGAGAGCATCGGCTACCCGAAATTCTGGGTGAATCACATGTGGGTCTTCGCACCCGCAGGCGCCTATGTTGGCCAATGGCTTCAGAGCTTCCGCGAATTCCCGCCGCGGCAGAAGCCGGGCAGCTTCAACCTGGACCGCGTGATGGAAGCCATCCAGAAAGGTGCGGGCGACAAGTAGAGCTCGCTGAACAAATCAATGGGCTAGGGCTGCCTGCCTGACACTCAAATCGAGGGCGGTCATCCAAAGGGTGGCCGCCCTTCAGGTCCTGAACCACAGCCTCAGGAGGCAGTCTTGTCAGCACTTCGGGTCCACTGGATGCGACGACGGCCGCGGGTAATCCCGTGGGTGGCGATTGTAGCGTTGTCCGTAGCCGTGCCCGGCGCCCCACCGGCTCTGGCCCAGGATTCG
>JBATJK010000077.1:0-54047 GCA_049668445.1 Gemmatimonadota bacterium | reverse complement strand
GACCGGGAGCGGACCGCGAGGACCCGCATTCCGAGTGCTTTGGCCCGTCGGCCTATGGAGCGGCCGATTCCGCCGTAGCCGACGATTCCGATCGTGCTGCCGGCGACCTCTCGCTGGGGGTGCCCGACGGCCGCCATCTCGTCGTAGGGCCAGCGGCGGTCGCTTCGGCCCCGCTCCGCCACATCGAACCCGCGGGCGAAGTAGAGCACCGCGGCCATGGTCCACTCCGCGAGCGGTGCGGCGTAAATACCGGCGGAATTGGTGAGCACCACCTCGCTCTCGCACATCTCGTGGAACAGCGAGGCTCGAGCGCCAGCCGCGGCGGAATGGACCCAGCGCAGTTGCGAAGCGGCCAGGAACAGCTCGGGTGAGATCCCGAACCCGAAGTAGATTTCCGCGTCGGCCACCGCACGCAGCACGGCGGGCGGAATCTCCCGACTGCCATCGCCGCCAGCGAACGTCGGCTCGCGGATCACGTCCACGGTCCAGCCCGGCCCGAGAGCCTCTTCGAGCGAGTGAACGGTGGACTCGGGCATGGACCAGGTGGGATACCGGTCCGAGTGCATCCAGACGACGAGTCGGCGCAGAGCGTCCCTCATCTCTTCACCATCGAATCTGGTGTCAGGTCCCGCGCCGGTCGCTCGCTCAGGATTCTTGGCGCTCGAGACCCATGCGCTCGTAAACCTCACCGAGGGTAACGGACGCCATGGCCCGGGCCCGCCTGGCACCCTCGTGCAGAATCTCGCGCACGCGTTCCGGGTGCGCCCGCAACTCGGCGGCTCGCTCCTGGATGGGAGCGAGCTCCGCGGCCATGTTCGCCGTGAGCCGCTTCTTGCAGTCCACGCAGCCGATCCCGGCCGTGCGGCACAGCCCGGCGATCTCCGTCCGTTCCTCCTCCGACGTGAAGAAGCCATGCAGGGAGAACACGTTGCACACGTCCGGGTTGCCTGGATCGTCGCGCCGCACGCGGGCCGGATCCGTGACCGCGGTGCGGATCACCGACCACAGCTCCCCTTCGTCGGCCAGCAACGGGATCACGTTGTTCTGAGACTTGGACATTTTGGACGCGCCGTCGAGGCCGAGGATGCGCTTCCCTCCCCCGATCAGCGCCTGGGGCTCCGGGAAATACTCGCCGAACCGGCCGTTCCAACGGCGCGCGATCTCCCGGGTCAGCTCCAGGTGCTGGGCCTGGTCTTCTCCCACCGGAACGCGGTCGGCCAGATACAGCAGGATGTCCGCCGCCTGCAGAACCGGGTAATTGAGGAGACCGGCGTTGATCGTGTCCACGCGGCCAGACTTGTCCTTGAACTGCGTCATCCGCGACAGCTCGCCGAGCGGCGTCACCGTGTTCAGGAGCCACTGGAGCTCCGCGTGCTCCGGGACCGCGGACTGGACGAACAGAGTGCAGCGCTCGGGATCGAGGCCCGAAGCCAGCACGCCAATCGCCAGGTCTTGAATCCGCCCCTGGAGCTCCGACGGCTGATACGGGATCGTCACGGCGTGGAGGTCCACGATGCAGTAAATGCACTCGTATGTTTCCGTGAGAGCCACCCAGTTCTTGATGGCCCCGAGGTAGTTGCCGATGTGAAGCTCGCCCGACGGTTGGATCCCGCTGAAGACGCGGCTCTTGCCCTGAGTCATGTAGGACTGTCTGATTCGGGTACGATGTGCCCGGATGATGCGGATTCCGGGCACCGTCCGGTGGGACGCCGGAACGTAGCCGAGCCCGAAACCCCGAGCAAGCGAGCGAGCCGTTGACTGATCAGCCGCCGGAACCCGCTCTGATGACCGACGAAACTCTCCTCGAGACGGCGCGGCGGGCGGCAGCCCGAGCAGCTTCCGTGCAGAGCGAGGCGCGTGGGACGGTCGACCCGGCCAACTGGACCGTCAAGGGACGGTCCGACTTCACGACGGAGGTGGACCGGGAGTCGGAGCGCGTCATCGTGCAGACGCTGCTCGAGGTGTTTCCGGACCACCGGGTCCTCGCCGAGGAGGGAACGGAGAACGAGGCGGATGGCGAGCAGCCGCCGGCCCTGTGGATCATAGACCCGCTGGACGGAACGACGAACTGGCTGCACGGCTATCCGGAGTACGCGGTCTCGATCGCGGCGCAGGACGCGGATGGCCTCAGGGCGGCGGTGGTGCTGAACTCCGCGACCGGCGAGTTGTTCGAGGCCACGCGCGATGGCGGCGCCCGGAGAGATGGCAAGGATATACGGGTCTCCGAAATGGACGACCTGGACCTCGCTCTCGTGGGCACCGGGTTTCCCTTCAAGACGCTGCACGTGTTGCCGGCCTACCTGGAGACCCTGTCCCGCGTCCTTCGCTCCACCGCCGGTATCCGGCGATCGGGGGCGGCAGCGCTCGACCTGTGCGACCTGGCGTGCGGGCGACTCGACGCGTTCTGGGAATACTGGCTCATGCCGTGGGACGTGGCGGCCGGCGCGCTGATCGTGCGGGAGGCCGGAGGCGTGTTCGGAGAGATGCAGGTCCCGGGAATCGAGAGCGGTCCCGCGGCCGCGGGGCTGAGCGCGGGAGTGCCGGCCGGCCTTGGACCGGCGGGGTTCATCGGCGCAAACGCGGCCCTGATCGAGGAATTCCAGAGGCTGGTACTGGGAGAGCTGCCGCGCTAGAAGTGCTCTACGGTGCGAACCCGGCGTCCTTCATCCACTGATCGAGCACCAGCAGCGACCACACCTGGTCGTTGTCGAGCCGCGGTATCGAGCCTCCGCGGAGGACGCCGGCCCTTGTGAGCCGATCGAACGCGCCTTGCAGCAACTCCGGCTCGCGGCCCACCCATTCGCGAATCGGCAACCCGAACCCCTTCTTTGGACGATCGAACAGGCCGGCGGGTACGCGCGGCTCCATCAGTTGGCGCACCACCAGCTTCCCCTGACCGGCCTCAGGGTCGCGCAACAGCCTGGTGTCGAGGGATAGAGCGAACTCCACCAGCCGGTGATCCAGGAGCGGGGGCCGGGCTTCCAGTGAATGGGCCATGCTCGCCCGGTCCACCTTCGTCAGCAGACCGCCCGGCAGGTGGGCGTGCAGGTCTGCCCACTGCAGCCGCTTCAGAGGATCCAGTTCCTCGCGCCAGAACCGGCGCACGTGCCACAGATCATCGTAGTCCGGGGCCATCAGCTCTGGCGACAGCAGGGCCCGTTTCTGCCTGATCGTGAACGCCGGGAGGAAGACCGCATAGCGCTCCAGACCGGTCGTCGCCCGACGGCCGAGAGAGCGGCCCGACCGGGAGAACGGCGACACCAGGCCAACGAGTCCTCGTCGCAGTGCCGTGGATCGGTAGGTCGGGAACTTGTCGTAGTACCGGTACCCCAGGAACAGTTCGTCCCCACCTTCTCCCGTCAGAGCGACTTTGACGTGCCGGGCGGCCATCCGAGACACGAGCCAGGCGGACCAGGCGGCGCTGTCTCCGAACGGCTCATCGTACATGCGTGGGATCGCCGCAATCGCCTCGGTGAGGTCGATCGCTGCGGCCGGCTCCTCCACGTGCTCGGTCCCGAAGTAGGCCGCCACCAGCTGTGCGGCCGGTGCCTCGTTGAACCGGGCAGACTCCACGGCAAGCGTGAAGGTGCGAGGATGGTCCAGGTGCGCGGCCAGGGTCGTGGAGTCGATTCCACCGCTGAGGAACAGGCCCACCGGGACATCGGACAGCGTATGCTCCGGGACGATCTGTTCAAGCAACTCACCCAAACGCTCAGTCGCCTCGCCCATGTCGGTGATCCGGGTCTCGGCGCTGGGCTCCCAGTAGCGCCGCGTCTCGAGCCGTCCTCCCGCCCAGGAAAGGGTGTGCGCCGGAGGGAGCCGGTGAAGCCCCGCGTAGATCGTCTTCGGGTGCGGCACGTACTTGTAGGAGAAGAAGTCGCGCAGGGCCGTCGTGTCCATGTCCGGGCGATCGATCTCGAGAAGCGCCTTGATCTCCGACCCGAACGCGAAGCCACCCGGCACCTCGCGATAGAAGAACGGCTTGATTCCGAGACGATCACGCGCCGCGAACAGGCGGCGTTCACGCGCATCCCAGATGGCGAAGGCGAACATCCCGCGCAGCTTCTGCACCATGTCGGCGCCATCGCGCTCGTACAGGTGCAGGAGGACCTCGGTGTCGGTCTCGGAGGCGAACGGACCTGGCAGGTCCTGCCGAAGCTCGCGGAAGTTGTAGATCTCGCCGTTGTAGACGACCGTCAGGTGGCCCTTTGTCATCGGCTGGTGGCCGGCGGACGAAAGATCGAGGATCGACAGGCGGGTGTGACCAAGGCACGCGCCAGCGCTTTCCCAGACGCCAGAATCGTCCGGCCCCCGGTGCCTGAGGCGGTCGACCATCCGTTCCACGGTCACCCGCGACGGACTTTCAGCGATGATCCCGGCGATTCCACACATGGCCCGGCAGACTACCGACCATTTCGCCGGTACGTCAACGTCATCGTGATGACCGGAGTGGTGAGAGGTTGGGGGGGCATCTAAGTTTCGACCATGAGCTACAGCGTCAAGGAGATCTACTACACCCTGCAGGGCGAGGGTGCGCAAACGGGGAGACCCGCAGTGTTCCTGCGCTTCGCCGGGTGCAACCTGTGGTCCGGCCACGAGAAGGACCGTGAGTCTGCCGTGTGTCCGTTCTGCGACACGGACTTCGTGGGCATCGACGGTCCGGGGGGCGGCAGGTTCAGAACGGCGGATGACCTGGCTGAGGCGGCAGCGGCTGCGTGGCCCGGTGATTCTGATGCAAGGAATGCGGCCGGGAGGCCGCTGGTCGTCTGCACGGGCGGGGAGCCGCTGCTACAGCTCGACGAGGGCGCCGTGACCGCGCTACACGAAGAGGGGTTCGAGGTGGCGGTCGAGACCAACGGCACGCTCGAGGCTCCTCCGGGGCTCGACTGGATCTGCGTGAGCCCGAAGGCGGGCGCGGATCTCGTGCAGCGGCAGGGCCACGAACTGAAGCTGGTCTACCCGCAGGAAGATGCTCCCCCGGACTCGTTCGAAGACCTTGAGTTCGAGCACTTCTTCCTGCAGCCGATGGATGGCCCCGGGCGGGCGCAGAACACCAGGCTGGCCGTAGAGTACTGCCTCGCACACCCGCGGTGGCGGCTGAGCCTGCAGACGCACAAGTATCTCGGCATCGACTGAACGAGGCTTAGAAGCCTGTTGAAGAACTGGAGTGGGCCGCGCGAGTGGTGCTTGCGCGGCTCAAAGCAGGAACGACGTCGCGTCGGAGCAGCGCTACGGCGTGGAGGAGAGACGAACTATCAGGCGCGCAACCGACACTCGCCCGGAGGGTTACGGCGGCACAGGGCCATCTCCTTCGTAGGTACGCCTCGACGTAGCTTGGGCGATGCCATCGGCGCACCGCCTCGGACCTGTCCCTGTGGCGCTCGTAACGCGGTCCGCTCCAGTTCTTCAACAGGCTTCTAATGGAAATCTGGAAAGAATTCTCGTTTGACGCGGCCCATCTGCTGCCGAACGTCCCCGAGGGACACAAGTGCCGGCGCCTCCACGGACACACCTACACCGTGCGGGTCTTCGTGCGGGGGGAACCGGACGAGAACGTCGGTTGGATCATCGATTTCGCGGACATCAAGGAGGCGTTCGATCCCATTCGGGAGCGGCTCGACCACTACTATCTGAACGAGATTGAAGGTCTCGAGAACCCGACGGCCGAGATGCTCGCTCGCTGGATCTGGCAGCGCCTGGCGCCCCGCCTCGACGGGCTCAGCCGGATCGAGATCCAGGAGACCTGCACCTCCGGCTGCACCTACGAGGGAGACTGACGCTCAGTCGCCGCCAGCCCTGGCCCGTCGCGCCACCTCCACCGCTTCGGCCAACACCTCCGCGCCGAAGCGAACCGGATCTGTCGACGGAAGACCCGTCGCCCGTCCCGCTTCCTCGACGAGCCGCCGGGCCTCGTCCTCGGGAAGATCGTAGGTGTTCGCCGAGAGGCCGATCACGCGGCTCCCCAGCTGCGGGGCGACCCAACGCATGGCCTCCTCGTAGGCTGCGATCGCCTGCCGGGGCGTCGGAATTTCGACCCACTCGTATCCGCCCCCATACACCTGCGTCCGGCCGGGCATCCAGCACAGCACCATCGCGTGTGGCATCGATCCGTGCAGCAGGCCGAGCGTCACGGCCGAGTAGCCGGGGTGGAACAGCGAGCCCTGGCCTTCGACCAAAACCACGTCCGCGCCTTCCGCGGCCTCGAGTGTGATCCGCTCCGTCGCCCCGGAGACGAAGTCCGAGACCACGGCGTCCACCGGGATTCCAGCCCCATCGATCGCGATGCCGCTCTGTCCCGTGCCGGCGAACCGGGCGTGGGCCCCCTGGTCGGTCAGAACTCGCCTGATCTCCAGGCTCGCGGTCATCTTGCCGACGTTGCAGTCAGTGCCCACGGTCAGGACGCGAAAAGCCTCCGTCTTGAGGGCAAGCCCGGTTCCTACGGGCAGCTCAGCGGGGGGATCGCGCAGGTCCACGAGGCGCACGCCGCGCCGCCGCGCCCGTGCGACCAGTTCGGGATCGTCGGCCAGGCGCTCGTGCAGGCCGCACCACACGTCGAGTCCCGCGTCCACGGCCTCGAGAAGCACGGGGCGATGCTCGGCCGGGATCGTCCCTCCACGGTTCGCCACCCCCACCAGGAGGGCCTGTGGGGCCTCCCTGCCGACCGCCAGAGCCTCGGCGAGGGACGCGACGACGGGAATACCGTCCCCGACTCCGAGCACGTCCTGCGACGTGCGGCCGGCGTGCCGTGAGTCGATCAGGGCCGTGACCCGCTCGGGCAGATAGCGCACGACGCTGGCCGCGGTCTTGCTGGTCTCGAGCCCCAGCTTGCCCTCGGCGAGGATGACGAAGATCGGCTGGCTCACGCGTCCAGCACCTCGAGCATCCCGGGAACGGACCCTTCTGCGGCGGGCCCCAGGGTGAGGCCTACCTCTCCCGGCACCGTGATCACGATGGGTTCGTCGCTGAGAATGGGGTGAAAGCCGCCCCCTTCGAGCACCCTCTCCACGTAGAGACGCTTCACCAGCACGCGCCCCACGGCCAGGATCGGGACGGCCACGATCATCCCGATCGGCCCCATCAGCTTGAGGGCGATCAGGACCGACAGCAGCGTCCACACCGGAGGCAGCCTGACCTGGCGTTCGAAGACCTTTGGCGCCACGACGTTGGCCTCGAATACGTGGACGACCACGCCGAGCGCCACGACCGCGAGGGCCCACAACCAGCCGCCGAACGGCAGTACGTACAGGGCCGGCAGCAGGGTGGAGAAGAGACTTCCAAAGAACGGAACCAGCGCCGCAAGCCCCGTGAACACGCCGAAAGCCAGTGCGTACGGGACGCGCAGGATCTCCAGGCCCACCCAGGTGAAGACGCCGAGCACCGCCATCGCCATGAGCTGCCCGCCGAGCCACGCCCGCAGGGTACTGGCGAGTTCAGCCAGGATGTCCGACGCCAGCGCACGATTGCGGGGAGGTACGAGCTGAAGCAGATCGGATCGGTAAAGCGATGGCTTCGCCGTCAGGAAGATAGCCATCGCCAGCACGCTGAACGCGTGGATCAAGAACCACAACCCGCTGAACACGTACGGCACGGCGTCCGAGAACCAGCCCCCGATCTCTCCGAAGATGGATCCGAAGTAGCTGCCCCCCTCCTGCACCGGCCCCAGCAGGTCGCGCACGACCGGATAGCTCTCGGCCAGCCTGACCAGGTCGGCTTCCCAGATCAGCAGGCGCCGGGGTAGAACGGCGAGCAACTCGCCGACCTGTGCCGTGAGGGGTGGAATCAACAGATAACCTACCCCCCAGAAGGCTACGACCGTGAGCACTACACCGGAGGCGATGCCGAGGGGTCGGGGCAGCCTGAGCCTCCTCTGGAACCAGTCCGTGAGGGCACTCAGGTAGACGGCCAGCAGCACCGCGATGAAGAACAGGATCAGGAGTTCGGAGGACTTCCAGGCGAACAGCAGAAGGAGGACGACGGCCAGGGCGCCCATCAGGACCTGAAACCAACCACGAGCGCGCGTTTCAGACATGGACCCGTACCCCGGTGTCCTCGAGAGCCCGCGCCGGTTGGCGCGGGCTCCGGGTTGTCCCGGCCTGAGCGGCCGGAACAGCTATTGCTTCGGCTCTTCTGCTTCCTCAGCCGAAAAGTCGCCGGATTCGTCGCCCGACTCGGCCTCATCCGCATCGAGGATTTCGGCGTCGGCCACTTCCACTTCACCTGCGCCCAGCGCTCTCGGCTTTTCTGCAGCGGCAGCCGGAGCCAACAGGCCCATGTCGCGTTTCAGAGCCAGCAGCTTCTCGTCCACGTCGGTCTCGGTGCCGGACCCCTCGAGCATCGCGAACTCGCGAGACAGATCGTCGCCCTCGAGGTCTTCGGTGACTTCGGCCGCGGCCAGCGCCTTCCGCTCGCTCTCTTCGACCTTCTCCACCATCTGGTCGAAAGCCCGGAATGCGCTCTTGTCCTGCATCCCGGCCATCGTCTCATGGATCCGCTTCTGAGCCTGGGCCCGCTTCTGCTTCGCGATCAGGAGGTTCTTCTTGCGCTTGGCCTCCTCGATCTTCGAATTGAGCTGCCGCAGAGAGTCCTTGAGCCTGTCGGTCTCGGCCCGGTGCTTCTCCCACTGCTCTTCCATCTCGGCCGCGTTGTTGGCGTGCTCCTGGCCCCTCATCAGGGCCTGCTTCGCCAGGTCGTCGCGACCTTCGCGGATGGCCAGGCGCGCCCGACGCTCCCATTCCTGGGCCTGTTTCCGCTCTTCTTCCATCTGCGCCCGCAGCTTGCGCTCGTCCGCGATGGCAACAGCCACTTCCTGCTTGGCCTGGGCCAACTGCTTGCGCATGTCCTCGATGACCTGGACCAGCATCTTCTCCGGGTTCTCGGCCCGGGCAATCAGGTCGTTGAGGTTCGACCGCACGAGGCGGGAGAGTCTATCGAAGATTCCCATGGCTGCGTCAGTCCAGTCCGAGTAGCTGTACGTGCGACGTCACGGCCAGAGAGAGGCTCTCCAGGGACGCCTGAAACTCCGAGTAGTCCAGATCCTGGAGCTCGAGGGCATCGACCAGGATGACCTCGTTGCCTTCCAGACCATACGCTCCGTGAACCAGGTCCGTGGCGTTCAACTCCAGGAGCGTCTGATACAGCTTCAGACGCGCGTGATCACCTTCCGGCACCGTGCCGATGCTGGAACGGAAGATCACCAGCGGAGGTGAGAGGCTCACCACGACCGCCGGGTGGTCCTCCACGGCATCCTTCACCGGATCCACGAGCCACATCGATTCCCCGATCTCCCGGTGATCCATCTCGGTTCGGATGAGAAAGCTCTCCAGGTCTTCGCGGCTGATCATGTTATCTCTTCCTCACTGTGCGCGGGCGGATTGTTCGCCGGCCGGTGTTCGAGCAGGCGGGTCAGGAAGTCCTGATTTTCCTGAATTCCCTCGAGCTGCTCCACAAGGTACATGACCTGCTGTTCGAGCTCTTCGAGCCGGCCCGCCTGTTCCGGCTCTTTCGGCAACGCTTCTCGCGCGGCCTTCGTTTCGATCGCCTTCGCGATCGCCTGCCCGATCGGAACGACCACGAAGAACACGAGAATGATCAATACGAAGAAGTTCACGTGCTGTCCGCGCTCCAGGTGACCGTTCGGTAAACGCTCTACGGAAACCGACCTCTGCCGGTTTCGCTCGCTTCCCGGCGTTCTTCGAAGTCTTCTACTTTAACCCGGTGTGACGGCCCGATCAACGAAGGCTCAGAGGATGTCTCGCAGGTAGTGGCCCGTGTGGCTCCCCGGCGTGCGAGCAACTTCTTCCGGCGTTCCGGTGGCGACCACCATTCCGCCCCCGGAACCGCCCTCCGGCCCGAGGTCGATGATCCAATCGGCCGTCTTCACGACGTCCATGTGATGCTCGATCACGAGAACCGTGTTCCCCAGTTCGACCAGTCGGTGCAGCACCTCGAGCAGGATTCGGACGTCTTCGAAGTGGAGCCCGGTCGTCGGTTCATCCAGGATGTACAGGGTTCGCCCCGTCCCCCTCTTCGAGAGTTCCGATGCGAGCTTGACCCTCTGGGCCTCCCCGCCTGAGAGCGTCGTGGCCGACTGGCCAAGGTGTATGTACCCCAGGCCCACATCCGACAGGGTGGAGAGGTGCCGATTCACCCGCGGAATGGGATCGAAGAACTCGAGCGCCTCGTCCACGGTCATGTCGAGCACGTCCGCGATGCTCTTCCCCTTGTACAGGACCTCCAGGGTCTCGCGATTGTAGCGCCGCCCACGGCATACGTCGCACGGCACGTACACGTCAGGCAGAAAGTGCATCTCGATCTTCACCAGACCGTCGCCCCTGCACGCCTCGCAGCGACCGCCCTTGACATTGAAGCTGAAACGGCCCGGACCGTAGCCGCGGATTCGGGCTTCCGGAAGCTGGGAGTAGAGCTGCCGAATGGGGGTGAACAGGCCCGTGTAGGTAGCGGGGTTCGAGCGCGGAGTCCTTCCGATCGGGCTCTGATCCACGTCGATCACCTTGTCCACCAGGTCCAGCCCTTCGATCGACGTGTGGGCTCCCGGAACCGTGCGGGCCCGGTGAAGCTCGCGCGCCACGCGTCGGTAGAGCACGTCCTCGACCAGGGTCGACTTACCGGACCCGGATACGCCGGTGACGGCGATGAAACGCCCGAGCGGGAAGGTCACGTCGAGGTTCCGGAGGTTGTGCTCGGTCGCTCCACGGACCACGAGCGCTTCGCCGTCGCGCCCGGTCTTCCGCACGGTCGGTACCGGGATCTCCCTGTCTCCGCGCAGATAGGCGGCGGTGAGCGAGTCCTCCGTCGCGAGCAGCTCGTCCACGGTTCCCGACACGAGGACTTCACCGCCGTGCCGGCCGGCCCCGGGGCCCATGTCCACCACGTGGTCGGCGGCCCGTACCGTGTCCTCGTCGTGCTCGACGACCAGGACCGTGTTCCCGAGGTCCCTGAGCTGAAGCAGAGTATCGAGGAGCCTGCGGTTGTCCCGCGGGTGGAGGCCGATGCTCGGCTCGTCCAGGACGTACAGAACACCGACCAGGCGGCTCCCGATCTGGGTGGCCAGGCGGATGCGCTGAGCCTCGCCACCCGCCAGTGAATCGGCGGATCGGCCCAGGGTCAGGTAGCCGAGACCCACCTGGGCCATGAAGGTCAGGCGCTCGCACACTTCCTTGAGGATCGGCCCCGCGATTTCTTCTTCCAGCGGCTCGCCGGTGTCGCCTTTCTGCAGGCCCTCGAACAGCGCCAGGGCGTCGCCCACGGACAGTTCGACGACCGCCGTGAGCGGGTGACCGTCCACCGTCACCGCCCGACTCTCTGGCCGCAGCCGGCCGCCCTCGCAACCCGAGCATACCCGGGCCGTCATGTACTCGTGCAGGGTCCTGCGAACGGTGTCGCTGTCCGTCTCGTGGTACTGCCGTCGGATCAGCTCGAGCGCACCCTCCCACTCCAGGTCGGGGTCGCCCTCCAGGACCGCGGCCTTCTGATCGTCCGTGAGCTCGCCCCACGGGCTGTTGAGGTCGAATCCGTATTTCTCGGCGAGCGGCGGCAGGTACTTCCGCGCCCAGCGACCCGCGGGGACACCCCAGGGCAGGATGACGCCTTCGAGGATGGAAATCCGGGCATCCCCGATCGAAAGCTCCCGGTTCGGTTCGAGGCGCACTCCGAGACCGTCGCAGGACGGACAGGCTCCGTATGGAGAGTTGAACGAGAACTGGCGGGGCTCGAGCTCGGGAATACTGATGCCGCACTCCGCGCAGGCGTAGTGCTCACTGAACAGGTGTCGCTCCGCCGCCGAATCGCTGGAACCGGCACCTGGCGGGTGCTCCAGCACTTCTACCGTGCCGGCGGCCATGCGGAGGGCCGTCTCGACGGATTCGGCGATCCGGGCCCTCTCGCTCTCCTTGAGAACCAGCCGATCCACCACCACCGAGATCTCGTGGTTCAGGCGGCGGTTCAGCTGCGGAGGCTCTGAGAGGTCGATCAGGTCTCCGTCGACCCGCGCCCGGACGAACCCCTCCTGCAGGGCCTCTTCGAACAGGTCCCGGAACTCTCCCTTCCGGCCCCGAATGAGAGGCGCGAGGATCTCGACCCTCGTTCCGTCGGGCCACCTGGCGATGCGGGTCGCGATCTGGGTGGCGGACTGACGCCGCACGGGCTTTCCGCACTCGGGACAGTGGGGCGTCCCGACCCTGGCCCACAGGAGTCGCAGGTAGTCGTAGATCTCGGTAACGGTACCGACCGTGCTGCGCGGGTTCCTGGCCGCCGACCGCTGCTCGATCGCGATCGCCGGGGACAGGCCGTCGATCTGATCGACGTCCGGTTTCTCCATCACCCCGAGGAACTGGCGGGCGTACGCCGAGAGCGATTCCACGTACCGTCTCTGCCCCTCGGCGTAGATCGTGTCGAAGGCCAGCGACGACTTGCCGGAGCCTGAGAGCCCGGTCACCACGGTGAGCCGGTTCCTCGGGATCGCGACGTCCACGTCCCTCAGGTTGTGCTCGCGCGCCCCGCGTACGACGAGGTATCCGGATTCGTTCTGGCTCAACCGACCGCCTCTCCCCGCCACAGATCCTCGAGGCTCTCTCGCTCGCGAACCACCCTCCACCCATCGTCGTCCACCAGTATCTCGGCCGGTCGCGGGCGGGCGTTGTAGTTGGAGGCCATCACGAACCCGTACGCGCCTACGTCACGGACAGCGAGGAGGTCGCCCGGCTGCACCCCGTGAAGCGGACGGTCCGTACCCAGCTTGTCACCGGACTCGCAGGTGGGACCGAGCACCTCCACCGTGTCGGGCCCCTCCAGCGGCCCCTCCAGCGGCTCGATCCGGTGCTGGGCACCATACAGCGAATAGCGCCCGAAGTCGGTGAAGCCGCCATCGCACACGAGGGCGGGGTGTCCGTCCCTCTCACGCCGATACAGGACCCGCGTGACCAGGATACCCGCGCGAGCGGCGATCGAGCGGCCTGGCTCGTAACGCACCGCGAAGTCCGTCCCGTCGAGACGCTCGCGGACGATGCGCACGAGGTCGGCGGGCTCGAGGTCCGCCCCGCTCTCGCCATACGCCACGCCCAGGCCGCCACCCAGGTCCAACTCGCGAACCCTGTGTCCCGCGGACGCCAGCTCCCGGACGAGGCCCAGTAGAACATCGATCGCGCCCGCGTAGGGTTCGAGCGAGTCGAGGCCCGATCCCAGATGAAAGGCCAGCGTCGTCGGTTCGACTCCCTTCGCCCCGGCGAGGGTAACCCACGCGTCCATGATCTCTGAAGGGCCGAATCCGAACTTGGCGTCGGCCCGCCCGGTCTCCAGCGACGGGTGGGCGCCGGCCCGGATACCCGGGCGCACTCGCAGGCCCACACGTGCCGGCGGGCCCTCCAGGGAGTCGCCCGCCCGCACCGCGGCCTCCACTTCGTGCGCCGCTTGCAGGACGACCAGGTCCAGGCCCCGCCTGACACCCTCCGTGACCGCTTCCGGAGGCTTGGGCACCCCACCGAGCACGACACGCCTGGCCGGAACTCCGGCGGCGAGGGCACGGGCCATTTCACCCACCGTCGACGCCTCGAAGCCGATCCCGTGTGATGCCAACCGGGCCAGCACGCCCAGGTTGTAGTTGGCCTTCACCGCATAGCAGATGTGCGACGGATCGCCGACCGCGTGGATCCAACGGAGGACGCCGGCGTCGAGAATCCGCGCGTCGTATACGTAGGTTGGCGTTCCCTGCTCGCGGACGATCGCAGCGAGAAGTTCCGGGTCGAGACCTGCGTGTGGTCGGACGGTCAAAGTGCGCACTCGCGTTCAGGAAGATCCGGTAACGCCCGGATCGATGTCAGCGGGGGACGAGGATGCGCCCGGCGGAGGGCACGATCTCGGCTACGATCGGGGTCTCTCCTCTCGGCTCACCGTCGATCTGCGCGGCGACGGGCGGATCGGATTGCACGGAGACCTTACGCGCCTGCAGGAAGATCATCCGGTCGTCGCCCGAGTATTTCTGAAACACGACCCGGGTGAGCATCGCCGCCATGTCGGGAAGGTGACGGGGCGCGAAGATCGCCACGTCCAGGAGCCCATCCTGAAACGACGTCCGCGGCGCCACCTTGAGCTCGACCGGCAGACCTCCCGCTCCGATGATCCCGGCGTTCGCCAGAAGCACCATGGAGGCCTCGACCTCGATCTCCTGTTCGTCAGCCACGATGCGGAAGGTGGTACGACTCGGCGTGACCACGTGCTTGAGTCCGCCCACCAGGTAGGCAAGAACTCCGAGCCGGCTCTTCAGTTCCGACGTGGCGCTCGCCATCACCTCCGCGTCGAGGCCCGCCCCCGCAATCAGGGCGAAGTACTCGTCACCGATCCGGCCGAGGTCGATGCGCTCGGTCTCACCCTCGACGGCCACCCGGACGCTGTCTTCCAGCGAAACCGGCACTCCGAAGTTGAGGGCCAGCTGGTTCCCGGTGCCGAACGGGAGCAAAGCGACGGGCACGTCACTGCCGGCCGTGCCCCTGAGGGCCAGGGCAATGGTCCCGTCCCCACCCGCCGCCACCACCGCCTTGCACCCGGCCTCGACCGCGGCACGAACGACCCGAAGGCCGTCCTCGACACTGGTGGACTCGACGATGTCGAATGGAACTCTGTGCGATGCCATCGCGCCGGCGATACGACGGCGGAGGACATCCCTCTGCCCGCCGGCCGCGTTGGGGTTGAGCAGGACCAGGTATCTGTCGGAATCCGCTATCGGGTATTCAGATTCCACGCCGGGCAATCTCCTCGAGTCGCCGCACGCGCTCCTCGGTTGGAGGGTGGGTGCGGAACAGGCCGCTCATGCCGCCCGCCCTGAGCGGGTTCACGATGGCCAGGTGCGCGGCGCTCGGATTCAGATCCATGGGTTGGCGACGGGCTTCCGCCTCCAGCTTCTTCAACGCGGACGCCAGGGCGTGCGGTTGTCCGCTGATCTCCGCCCCCAACCGGTCCGCCCGGTATTCTCCGGCCCGGCTGATGGCCATCTGGATCAACATGGCCGCGACGGGGGCCAGGATCAGCATCAGCAGGCCGCCGACCAGTCCGCCACGGTTGTCGTCTCCTCCGAACCAGAAGCCGAGACGCGAGAGCATCACGACGGCCGCGGCCAGAGTGGCGGCCAGGGTGCCGATCAGCATATCCCGGTTCTTGATGTGCGCAAGCTCGTGTCCAAGCACACCCGCCAGCTCATCCGCGCTCGCGACCTGCAGCATTCCCTGCGTCACGCATACCGCGGCGTGCGCGGGGTCGCGGCCGGTGGCGAAGGCGTTCGGCTGGGGCGACGCAGAGATCGCCACGGCCGGCATTGGCAGCCCGGCCCGCTGCCGGAGATCGTCCACCATGTCGTACAACCCGGGAGCCTCGTGCCTCGCGAGAGGGCGCGCCTTGTACATGCGGAGCACGGCACGATCCGAGAACCAGTAGGCGCCGAAGTTGAATACCGCCGCAAAAGCCAACGCGATGATCATGGCCGATCGTCCGCCGAACCAGCCGGCGATCGCCACGAACAGCGCTGTCATCAGGGCCATCAGCCCGAACGTCTTGATATAGTTCATGCACCACCTCCAGGGGGCGGGAATCTACTGTCAGAAGTTCCAGTCCCGGAAGAGCATCAGTCCGTACGTGCGCCGGCTGAACGAACTGAACGAGTAGCCGTACGACGCGTATCTCTTGAACCGGTCCTCCGTCACGAACTCGAGCCGCCAGTGGGTGGAGAACGACCACTCCAGGCCGAATCCCGGCAGCTGGCCGCCCAGCGGCTGGGTCGCGCTCACGAACAGGTCCGGCGTAAGGTAGCGACCGATCTCGAGCTCCGTGCCGTACAGCAGGTTCGTGGTGCTCGCGGATTCGATCGGACCCGCCTGCCCGGTGGACCGGATGTCGAAGTAGTCCACCAGCCCCACGCCGCTCACCAGCACCTGTGAGAACTGATTGCTCACCGTGCCGAGCAGACTCTCGCGAACCAGCGACGCCGCGAATTCTCCTCCTTCCGTACCGGCCCCGAGACAGGCGGTCGAGAACAACAGGAAGCAGATCTCGTCCGCCCCGGGCAGAGGCGGATCGCTGGATGTCTGAAGCGTCGGCGCCGTGGCGGTACCGCCGATATTCACCGTAATCGTCACCGGGCCCAGGTCGGAGCGGGTCTGGTACTCGGCCTGGATGTCCAGGTTGGGATCCATGCCGGGCGCCCCGGTGAACGTGATGGAGCCCCCGGCAATCTGCAGTTGCCGCGAGTACAGGCTCGACAGGTCCGTCCCCGACCCGGACACGTAGCGGTACTTGCCGCGCGCGAGGTCCAGGGTGCCAAAGGCGACCAGATCGCCAAGAGCCCGGTCCATCTGCACGTCCAGGGTGCCGGCGAGTTCGACTTCGAGGGCCTGGGAGCGCATCCAGAAGTTCGGGCCGATGCTGATCTCGGCGTCCATTCGCAGATTCTGCATGAACGGATTCTGGGCCCTCTCGAACAGGCGCTGTTCCAGCACGACGGTCGTGTCGATCAAGGCCGTCACCATCGGATCCGTCAGGTCTACCGCCTGTCGCATTCGCATGAAGCGCTCCGCCCGGACCTGACCCTCGGAGATTCTGAAAGTCCCGGTCAGTTCGGGCGAGCGGTATGAACCGCCGAGGTGTCCTCGTCCGTCGAGCAGGAACTCGGCCATGCGTCGGTCCATCGCCTTGAAGCGGTTCATCACGATCGTCAGATCGAATCCCACGTCCGTTGGCTGCTGTGTATCGATCGCGCCGAGCAGCGTGGCGCTTCCGCCGGCCGACGACCTGAGCCTGCCCGCCTCCACCACGGCCCTGGTTCCGTCGAACGAGAGCGAGGCGGTCACGTCCTCAAGCCGTATGCCTAGGTACGGCACCGTGGCTCCGGCGTCGCTCAGCGTGGCCGCACCGTCGAGGCGCAGGGCATCCGGCTCGCCGGAGAATTCAATGCGGCCGGATGCAAATCCCTCCACCTCGCGGAGGCTCCCGAAGGCCAGCTGCAGCGGCTCCATGGGCAGGCTGTCAGCCTCCACCACCAGGCGAAGCGGGTTCGGCGAGAGCCGGCGCTCCCGCTTCCTCAGAGCGAGATCCGTGAGAATCGACCCGTCGAGCCGGCCGAGGAGCGTTCCGTTCTCGTGCAGGCTGACACCCATGGTCATTCGACCGTCGGCGTAGTCCGAATCACCTTCGAGGTGCTGGTACTCGAATCCTCGAAATCCCGGGTCGGACACGTCAAACGACACGTCCCAGACCGGAGCGTCCGCCGTGCCCCTGAGGTGTCCGTCCGCGTTCATCACCCCCCGGTACTGGAGCTCCTCGTCCGGAATTCGGGACAGGCGAGCCAGGTCGAACCCACGAATCTCGACAGCGAGGTCAGCGGCTCCACTGTCCGGAACGGTCCCTTCGACCCGCAGGCCGGCACCATCCTCGCCCTGGAGGTGAAGTCCGGTTGAAGAGAAGCCTCCGCTTCCCCACACGATCTCGGCGGGGCCATACAGGGTCATGCGATCGGGACCGAGTCCGGCGGCGAGCCTTTCCAACCCGAAGCGTTTCTCGGCTTCCGTCCACAGGATACTGACACGGGTATCGAACTCGAGGCTGGCTCCGCGTCTCGCGTACAGATCCACGTCGCTCCGGGTGGAGTCCTCCCGGACCCACACGACATCGACGCTGTCGAGTGTGGTGCCGCTTCCCGTGAGTTGCCACACGGTGGCGCTGACGGTCAGCTGATCCAGCACGCGCGGGTCCTCGATGTCGACGGTCAGGACCACCGAGTCTGCCTTGATCGGCCCGTAGCTCACATCCCGGCCGTGCAGGCGCCCTCCGAACTCGAAGTCCTGGATGTTACCGGACAGGATGCCCAGCGCCTCCAGGGATCCCGCGATCGTGTCGGGTGGCTCGGCGGCGGAGGGCTCAACCGCACCCGCATCGACACCCTCGTCCCCCCGGAAGGCCGCGAACAAGCCCTCGAGACTCGTATCCTGACGCGCCGGATTGCGGCCCGGAACGATCCACCGATTCCACGACGCGAGGTTCGGAGCGGACACGTCCAGGATCAAGGACCCGCTCGTCTCCTCGGCAAGGCCGAACGTGCCTCTTCCCCTGACCCGGCCGGCGTCGGTCTGGATGGCAAACGTGTCGGCCACCGCCAGCCCATCGGAGACCGTGAAACGGAGCAGGCTGGAATCGACCCGCGCCCCCTCGATGAGAGACTGAAGGATGGTCAGGTCGAATGTGGCCTCGAGGGTCGCCGGGTCGGTGCCCACACCCAGCACCCTTCCCTCCACCGCCAGTCGCGTGGACGGCGCCTGCTCCACCCACTGCCGGAGCTGGATGTCGCGGGCGGTCAGCCGTGCGTCGTATCGCCGATCCTCGGCCATGAGGTCGAAACGACCGTCGAAGTTCACGAGTCCGCGCGGAGTTCTGAGATCGGCCAGCACTCGCAAGTCCGAGAACAGACCGCGGGCCGAAAGCGGTCCCCGTACGTCGCCCACCAGCTCCACGTCCGGTCGCGCGTAGGGTTGCAGGGCAGCCAGCGAGAGCGGCTCGGCCAGCAGTTCGACCGTCACCCCCGGTTCGTCCTCCAGCACCACGCTACCCGAGCCCGAGACGTGGGATGTTTCGCCCGAGTTCAGCTGGTGGACCAGGTCGGCGTCGAAGTCGAGCCACTGACCTACCGTGCCCGTCATCGTCGCGCGGCCCTCGATACGCCCTTCCAGGCGGTGCGGTCGGCCTACCATTCGGGTCCACTGCGGATCGAATTCCAGGAACGTCAGGCGCAGGCCCTGCAGATCGCGCGGCAACAGGATCCCGAGTCCACCCTCGGCAGTGAGAAACGAGGGAGGGACGCTGTAGTCCAGCGCGTTGAGCGTCAGGTCGGCGTGGACCTGCATCAGGTCCAGCGGGCCGGTGCCGGAAAAGGCACCCGTGATGTACCCGTCGATGAGGGATTCACGCTCGAGAACGTCGTCCACCAGTTTCAGGCGGAGCGGCTGCAGCAGGAGGTCCAGGCTCTCGAATCGGGGCATGGTCTCGAGGGCCAGCACGAACGATCCGCGAATCCTCGAGTCACCGGACCGGGCGTCGGCGCCCGAGACATCGACAACGATCACCTCGCCCCTCGTCCACAGATCGATCCGGGCTGGACCGCTTCCCTGCCTCGGCATCGGCACGGGCAGCCACCTGAGGTCACCCAGTTCGATCGGGTCGGCGTCGAGCCCGAACCGGAACTGTTCCGGGTCGTCGGGTACGATCCAGCCGGAGCCCGCCAGTACGCTTCCTTCGGTCTCCAGTGTCCCTACTTCAACGGCGATCGTGTCACGGAACGTGGCGGTTCCGTCAAACCGGCGAACGTCCAGTGTCTGGGTCACGACGGACGCGGCGGTCGCCATTCCCGTGGTTTCGATGCGGAAGGGCCGAACCGGGTCGACGATTCGCAGGAGTGGAAATCCGGCGGAAAGGGAGTCGAGGCGGATCTCGCGAACCCAGCGACCGGGCCCGACCCGAACCACACGCCACAGCTTGTCACCGCGCAATCCCTGCGCGACCAGCGAGTCACGCTCCGCACCACGCTTGTCGGCGGCCCAAGGGGTGGTAACCAGGAGGCTGCCGCGCCGGATGTTGAGGTCAGTGAGAAGCACCTTGGTCCGGCCGGGCGCACGCGTCGAGTCAGAGACCATCGCGGAGTCCGGCAGCAGTTCGACTTCGGACGGATCGTCTCCGAACAGGCGATCGAAGTTCCAGTTGCGGTCCTCGGCCTGGAGCAGCGAGATCTGTGCGTTCTCCACGGTGACGTTGCTGAATCGATAGGTCCCGATGAGGAAGCCGAGCGGGTTGTAGCTCACCCGCACGCTGTCGAGCTGAACGAACGGCGTTCCGTCGGACTCGAGGATCTCGAAGTGGGCCAGGTGGATCCGGGTGAGCATGTTTCCGCCCAGGATGGGGCCGACCCGGACTTCGCCGTTGACCACGTCACCCAAGAGGTGTTCGATCTGTGTCGCCACCACGGAACGGCCCACGACCGTCTGGCTCAGGAGGAGTACGGCTCCGGCAGCCGTAAGACTGGCAAGACCGATGAGTACGGCCATCGAGCGCCCGACCACCTTGGTCAGGTGCCACCAGCGGCGGGGCATGCCGAAGGGAGTCCGGAACTCCCGATCCCGCGCTCGCTGCTCGCGAGCTCTCGTCAGACGGGCCACGTCAGAACGCCTCACCGATCGAGAACTGAATCCGCATGCGGCGCCAGACTTCCGTCAGCGTCGACGGGTCGTCCCAGGTGAAGGGATCATACGCTACCGGCTCCGGGACCTCTTCGATCGAGCCGTCTTCCAGCACTACCACCGCGGGCTTGAGGCTCGAGCCCGTCGGGTTGTAGCCGATATCGAGGCGCAGCGGGCCGACCGGGCTGCGGAATCGGACTCCCGCGCCGGGTGTGGCCACAATCGGATCACGGTCGTCGACCGTCTCCCATACCTGCCCGATATCGACGAAGCCGGCCACCGTCCACCGGTCCCCCACGCGGAACCGGGCCTCGATACTTGCCTCGAAGACCGAATTCCCGCCCAACGGCCGCTCGTTGAACGTGGTGGGCGGAACGTCCTGCGCGCACTCCGAAAAGTCGACGTAGGCCCCACAATCCGCCTCTTCCAGGACCAGCACCGTCGGCCCCAGGAGGTTCAGCCCGAAGCCGCGAACGCTCTGCGGTCCGCCGGCGAAGAAGCGCTTCTGCGGATGGACGATGGTACCCGACGTGAAACCCCCTTCGAATACGTTGCCCGAGTACGGCAGGATCGCGCCGGTCCGGAGGTGAGCCCCGATGACCACCTTCTGCGCTGCCTGACGGAAGACGGCGCCGTCAATGGTGCCCCGGGTGTACTGGTAGTCGGACAGCGTCAGGTCGCCCGCGTTCTCGAACTCGACCGCCAGGTACCATCCCCGGGTGGCAGCGAACGGGTTGTCGGTTCGGTCGTAGGACCACAGGGCGGTGATCGGGGACAGCCAGTTCGCGTCGGACAGGACCTGGATGTCTTCCGGGTCGCACACGCCGAAGTTGACGCAGAAGTAGATGTCGGCCGACTCCTCGGCGAACGAGGTGAGTGCCGGCTGGTAGCCCAGGGTCAATTGCATGTTGCGCTGCAGGCGCCGGCTGAAGGACAGCTGTCCACCGACGGCATTGCGCACGTACAGGTCAGGCACGGTTTCCCGCTCGGCGAATACGCTGCCTCGGAGGCTGTTGCGCCCGTCCGAGAATACCGGCTGCTCGAAGCCCACGTCGAGCAAGTAGTTGAGCTCCTGGTAGACCTCGTTCTCGCTGACGTCGGTGCAGGGAAACTGACCCTGCAACTCGCTTGCGAGCAGGTTGGACACGCGCCCGGTGATCCGGAGGATGCGGGCACCGCCGAGGAAGTTCCTGTAGATCAAGCTGGCCTGACCCTGCACGCACTCGTCGGTCTGCAGGCCCGCGCCAGTCTCGACGGATCGTTTGGGGGCCGGCGCCACATCGACTCGCAAGTCGATCAGCGTGTCCGTATCCGACCGACGCTCCGACGAGATGTTTGCCCAGCGAAGCGCCTGGAGGCTGTACAGGCTGCGCTGGCTCTCGAGAATCCGATCCCCGCTGAACCAGTCTCCGGAATCGAAGCGGAGCAACTCCCGGATTACCCCGTCCCCGACGTCGCCCGAGCCGGCGATGATGACCTCACCCACCCTCACCCGCGGCCCGGGCTCGACCCGAAGGGTCACGTCCGCCTGGCGTGACTCACTCGGAATGAAGTACTCCCGGAGCACCTGGGCCTGGACGTAACCGTCTTTGCGCAGCCGCTCGGCGAGGCTCCGCTCACCTTCGCCCAGGGCCACGAGGTCGAGAGGATCTCCCACCCTGAGCGGCAGGTCCTCAGCCACGGCCGCGGAATCCAGGAAGTCCTCCCCACCGACAACCTCGAGGGTCCGAATCCGTGTCGGCTCACCTTCGACCACGTCGAACTGGATACTGACCCTGTTCTCGTCTCTCGTCACCGTCGTGTCCACCGTCGCCGCCCTGAAGCCGCGCTGGCGGTAGTAGAGCCGCAGCCGGAGCACGTCCAGCGGCAACTCTCCCTCGTCCAGGTATTCCCGGATGTGGGCCATACCCCAGTCGGTCAGGGGACACAGAGGAAGAGGAAAGACGAACAGGAAGGTCCGGCAACGCGTCGCGCTCGTCAGGATGGCGCTGCCGAGATCGCCATCAGGGAAGGCCTCGTTCCCGTCGAACGTGATCTTGACCACTTCCGGATCCACGAACGTCTGGCTGGCGGCGTCACTCGATCCAATCGCCACGAGAGCGACACCCATCGCGATCGCGCGCCAGGCGGTCCTCACTTCCGCGAGGTCTCCCTCGTGCCGGATCGCAGGCGACTCATGAGCCACGCACCCAGGCCGATCAGCCCGATGCTGAGGACCTGCGCCAGGGACAGAGCGCCGAAGAAGCGGTCGTCCTTGGCCCTGAAGAACTCGATGAACAGGCGTTCGCAGCCCGCGAGGACGAGCCACAGCGAGAACAGCCAGCCGGCCCGCCTGTCGCGGAACCTGAGTCTCCACAGGACGAAGAAGATCACCAGCGAGATGCCGGTCTCGAACAACTGCGTGGGATAGACGGACAGGACCTGGCCATCCGGTATCTCGGCGGGGATGTCCACTCCGAAGCCGCGCCGAAGATTGCCGGCCGTAGAGGGCGGCTGGCCATTCGGGAACGCGATCCCCACCCAGCTGTCGGTGGGGCGGCCGTAGTCGTCCCCCACCAGAAAACACCCCACTCGGCCGAGGGCATACGACAGGGCCAGTCCCGGGGCCGCGACGTCGGCCATCTCGGCGATGTTCTGACCCCGGCGGCGGAGCATCCAGATCACGCCGAACGCACCACCAATCAAGCCGCCGTACCACACCAGGCCCGATCGACTGGTGAGCATACCGATCGGGTCGTGGACCGTCAGCGGCCAGTTCAGGAGCACGTAGTAGATCTTCGCCCCCAGGATGCCGCCCACCAGGGCCCCGAGCAGAATGTCACCCGCCAGCTGCTCGTCCTTGCCCTGTCGCCTGAGCTCGACCCGGATCACCTGGTAACCCGCCAGGAATGCGATCGCCATCATCACACCGAACGTGGTGATGGTGAATCGGCCGAGGACCGGCAGGTCGAGCGTGATCAATTCCGGATACATGTCTTACTTTCGGTTCGCGTTACGAAAGGCCCGGAAACGACAGGGCCGGATCAGCGTTGAGGTCCAGCCCATCAACCTGTCCCGCCAACAGGCGGTACTCGGCAAGCCGGGCCACCATCGCCGCGTTGTCCGTCGATAGCCTCGGCGACGGGGCGAACATGCTGCCGGTCGGCTCGAGAGCGGCCGCCAGCCGCTCTCGAAGTGGACCGTTCCGAGCGACCCCTCCGCCCAGCAGGACGCGCGGGCACCCCGTGTGCTCGACCGCCCGCATCGTCTTCGTGACCAGGACTTCCACCACGGCAGCCTGAAACTCGGCCGCTACGTGGGCGCGTGCCGTATCGAGGTCCCCGCCCTCGACCTGTTCGACTTCCGCGATCAGCAGCGAAGCGGCCGTCTTGAGTCCGCTGAAAGAGAAGTCGAAGTAGCCGGCGTCCCCCGGTCCCTCACGGGTCGATAGCATCGGGCGCGGGAGCCTGTACGTCCCCGCCGATCCCTGCCGAGCCAACTTCTCGATCTCCGGGCCGCCGGGAAAGCCCAGGCCGAGTCGCCGGGCCACCTTGTCGAAAGCCTCGCCTACCGCGTCGTCCCTTGTACTGCCCAGTAGCTCGTACGTCCCCCACTCTGAGGCGTGCAGAAGAAGCGTATGACCGCCCGAGATCAGAAGCGCGACGAACGGTGGAGTGGCTTCGGGAGACTCGAGCGAGTTCGCGAACAGGTGGGCCTCCATGTGGTGCACTCCCACCACGGGAAGTCCAAGCGCGTAACCGAACCCCTTGGCCCAGTTCAAACCGACGAGGAGAGCGCCCACGAGTCCGGGGCCAGCGGTAACCCCGATCCCGGCCAGGTCCGCGGGCCTGACTCCCGCTTCGTCCAGCGTCTGCGCGACGACTCCGTCGATGTGGGCCAGGTGCTGGCGCGCGGCGATCTCCGGGACGACACCGCCGAAAACAGCATGCGCGTCCTGGGAAAGAATGACGTGGCCGGTGACCCGACCCTCGAGGACCACGGCGGCTGACGTCTCGTCGCACGACGACTCGATCCCGAGGACGGGCCCGCCCCGGAAGCTCATGCTTCACGAACCTTCCGGTCTGACCGTTACCTCTTCAGGTCGCGACGAAGCCGACACCAACCCCCCTGTGCTCAACTCCACCACCACGGGCGCCAGCTGGGGGCCCGTCGGTACTGCGTCCACCTGCACGGTCACCCACGATACCGAGTCGAGCTGCCGTTGCACCGCGGCAGCCGCCCCGCGCACCACGACATCCACCGAATCGGGCTGCAGTCGGACTCGGGCCGCGGCAGAGCCCGTGGCTCGAACTGGAAGGCGGACCTGTCGCACGACGAGCGAATCCACCGGAACGGTAACCAGGACGCTGGGAGGATAGATCTGGATTCCGCGTGTCCCCGCGGGTACCTCCAGGGGGACGTCGCGCATGACCGCGTGCTGCAGCTCCTCGAGCGAAACCCTGCGCGTGGACACCTCGCGGATGGTCTCGACCTGGGACGCGCCCCCCCGGATGGTCACACTGTCCGGCTCGACGAGCAGAGGTCTCATCACCGTGAAGCCCATGGCGGGGACCGTGACGAGGTCCGGGATCACGGGCACCCGGCGCTCCGCCAGCTGCTCCAGCTGCAACTCGATGGAGGTGGGCACGACCAGTGTCGCGCGCACACCCTGGTCCCGATCGTACACCACCTGGTCCGGATCCAGGTTCACACGCATCACGGGACCGGTCACTTCCCGGATGCCGATCCGGACCTCCGGGTCGTTGCCTATCAGGGCCAGAAGATCACGATTCCGGCCCTGAAACGTGGTAGCGACCTCACGGGGCGCATCCAGCAGAACCCAGGCGGAGTCCTGGACGTCGATGACGAGCCGGGTCAGCACCTCCTGCGACTGTCGCTCCCCCGCCGTGAGGTCGAGCCACAGCAGGAAAACGATGAAGAACGCACCGAGCTTGTACGGCCAGTGGTTCCGCAACATGGCTTGCCAGTTCACGGCCCGACCGACCCTATCAACTGTCTGGATCCTGGCGCTCGAACCAGCGGCGCGTCGGATCCACCCGGTTCACGTCACCCGCCACTCTCACTTCGACGGCTCCTCCCTCCCGCAGGCTGTAACCCGCGGGGGGATACTGTCCCACGATCCTGCCCGGCGCCTCGAGCGCCTGCGGATCGTAAGTGATCGCCCCGAGCTCGAGGCCCGCCCCGGAGAGAGCGCCCTGCGCGTCGTCCACGTGGCGGCCAACCAGTTCGGGAACCTGCACGACGGGACGCCCTTCGCTGACCACCAGGGTGACCTCGGCGGGCACCGCCAATTCGGTCCCTGCCTCCGGCCGCGTCTGGATGGCCTTACCCCCCTCGAGTGTATGGGTCGTCCGTTCGACCGCCACTTCGTACCCCAGCCGCTCGAGCACGATGGCTGCCTGCCGTTCCGAAAGGCCCGCTACATCCGGCAGCACGTGAAGTTCGGGGCCACGGCTCAAGGACACGTAGATCGGCGCGCCGGGCCGGGCGTACTGCCCGGGCAGCGGGTCCTGCGACAGGACCGCGCCCTCGGGGGCCAGGTGATGCGTCACGCCGGAGCGCACCGTGTATTCCAGGCCGACGCGATCCAGCCGGCCCTGCGCCTCGTCTTCTGTGAGGCCGACCAGCTCGGGCACTTTGACGAGAGATGAATCTTCTTCGACCCGGCCCCCCGGAAACACCCACTGTGCGGCCGCCAGGTAGCCTCCCCCGAAGAACGCCACCACCACGACCGCCGAAATGAGCCACCGGCCCCATCGCCGGCCGCCGCCAGCCGTCACCGCCGTCGGCTCGGGCTCCTTGGAGAACAGTTCGGACAGGGTCTGCGTACGCGGCGGAGCCGCGGCCGCCGCCGTCCCATCCGGCAGCTCCCTCTGCCCGGAAGCGTCGGCCGTTGTCTGTTCCTCCGGCGGCGAACCCGAGCTGCGCTCTCCGCCCCTGGTCCCCCGTCCGCCGCCCAACCCACGGCGCCGCCTGTAACTCATCCTGTCGTTCCCCTTTGTTCCGGCCCCTGAGCGGCCTGCTAAGAACGTCTCAGTCGGCTCGCGAACGCTCCGTCAGTGTTCCACTTCCACGGCAACACCCTAAGGTAGCCGTTCTCATCCGTCGCTTCATCGGGTACCCACGTCGGTTCCGGCGGCTCCATCCGGAAGTCACCGTGCCGGACCAGAAAGCTCTCGACCTGTGCTTCGTTTTCCTCCGGCTCGAGAGAACAGGTCGCGTACACGAGCAATCCTCCCGGCTCCACAAGGTCCGCCATCGCATCCAGCAACTCGCGCTGCAGCGCCACGAGCGAATCGAGCCTGTCCTGGTCCAGACGCCAGCGAGCGTCCGGGCGACGCCGCAGCACCCCCGTGCCCGTGCAGGGCGCGTCGAGCAGCACCGTTCGCGCACCCGCGATCGCCGGTGCACGTGCGTCCGCTCGGAGCAGGTGGACATCCACCCCCAGGCGGGCGACCGGTTCTCGCAGCCGGTCCAGGCGGCGACCACTCACGTCCGCAGCCACGAACGGGCGGGCGTCCCGGGCCCGCCACGCCAGGGCGAGAGCCTTCCCGCCCGGTGCCGCACAGGCGTCCAGGACAGGGCCCCTGAACGCATCGCCCACGTAGTCTACCACCGCGGAGGCGGCGGGGTCCTGCACGACACACGGCAGACTCCCGAGCACTTGCTCCGGCCGACCTTCACGGACGCGGAACATCGACCTCCAGCCAGGCTCAGGGATCAACCGAACCCCTTCGGCCGGCGTGAGCTCACGGTCCGAATCCGCGTCCGTGTCGAGCACTCGCACCGTCACCGGTGGAGCCCGGTTATCATTTTCCACCAGACGACGAACCGAGGCAAGCGGCCAGCGAGACAGCCATCGCTCAATCAGCCAGCGCGGGTGGGATCCCCACGTCGTCAGATACCCCTCGGGATCCGCTTCCTGATCGGGAAACGCATCCGCCTGCCGGCCTTCTCTCGCGGCTCGCCGGAGCACTGCATTCGCGAGTCCGCCGACCTTCGGTCCCACGGTGCGCTTGAGTCCTTCGACCGTCTGGTCGACGGCCGCATGGTCAGGCACACGGGTCTCCCGCATCTGGTACAGGCCGAGGCGCAGCCACTGGAGCACGCGGGGATCCAGGCGACGAATCGGCCTGTCCAGCAGCAGCCCCAGCTCGAAATCCAGGCGGGAGCGCAGCCGGATCGAGCCGAACGCCAGCTCGAGGGCCAGGCCACGATCGGATGGCTGGAGATTCGACAGACGACGCGCTGCGGCGTGATCGGCGAACTCACCGCGATCCACGTCGCACAGGGTGTGAAAGGCGGCGAGGCGGGGGTCATCCCCCGTCCTCTCCTGTTCCGGACTCAATCCAGCATGCCTGTCGACGGGCTGGAGGGTACGCCCCATTCGCGCTCCGGCATCCGACCTGCCAGCCACGCGGCTCGGCCAGCCTCGACCGCCTGGCGCATGGCGTGCGCCATCAGCACCGGGTCGTCGGCCGCCGCCAGCGCCGTGTTCATGAGAATGCCGTCCACACCCTGCTCCATGGTTTCGCACGCATCGGAGGCCGTCCCGACTCCAGCGTCCACGATCACCGGAACGTCCAGCCGGCTCTTGAGAATCCGGATGTTCACGGGGTTGAGCAGTCCGAGCCCGCTGCCGATCGGTGAGGCCAGAGGCATGACGGCCGCGGCGCCGGCATCCTGGAGCTTGAGGGCCGTGACCAGATCATCGTTCGTGTAGGGCAGCACCGTGAAGCCTTCGGCCACCAGCGTCCGGGTCGCGGCCAACAACGCTTCCGTGTCCGGGAGCAACGTCTCCTGGTCGCCGATTACCTCGAGCTTCACCCAGTCGCTGAGCCCCGCCTCACGCCCCAGTCGGGCGTAGCGCACCGCGTCCTCTTCCGTGTAGCACCCTGCCGTGTTGGGAAGGAGGAAGAACTCCTTCGGGTCGAGGTGGTGCAGCAGGCTCTCCTCCTTCGAGGCGTCGAGATCGACGCGCCGCACCGCCACCGTAACCATCTCCGCGCCCGAGGCCCTCAGGGCCGCTACCGTCTGCTCGGCATCCCTGTACTTGCCGGTGCCGACGATCAGCCGCGACTCGAAAGTCCGCCCACCGATCGCCAGGGGGTTCGGATCCGATGCCAACCCGTTTCTCATGACCGTGCCCATGTGTCGACTCGAAACTCCTGTATGTGACTCAACCGCCGCCCACGAAGTGGACGATCTCGATTCGATCTCCGTCCCGAAGCACCGCGTCCGCGATCTCGGTTCGCCGGATGATCTGCCTGTTCAGCTCCACGACCACCAGTCGCCCGTCCAGCGCCAGGTCCTCCAGGAGTCCGGCAACGGTACGGCCGTCGCTGACCTCCCGGTCCTTGCCGTTGACTTCTACGCGAAGCATCCGCCCTCGCTCTCCTTTTGAACGCACAGGTCGATCAGCCCAAGGGCCTCTTGCACCGGATTCGCCGCCTGCCAGACGGCCCGAATGACGGCGACCCCGGCGGCCCCTGCCTCCACGACCTGTCGCGCGTTGCCCGCGTCGATACCCCCGATTCCAACGACCGGCACACCCGCTCCGACGCACGCGGTCACCAGCGCGGGTCCGGCCGGAGCCCGATCCGGATGCGTAGCTGTCGCGAACACCGATCCAGCCACCAGGAAGTCAGCACCTTCGGTGGCCCGCCGCCGGGCCTCGTCGGCCGAGTGCACGGATGCCCCGATGGCGAACCTCGCTTCCCCGAGCCTGCGAACCGCGTCCACCGGAAGAGAGCCCCGCCCCAACTGGACGGCCCGCGCTCCCGAGGTGAGCGCGACATCGACCCGGTCGTTGATCACGCACCAGGCGCCCGAGTCGGCCGCGGCCCTGCCAAGTCTCGCGGCCAGCTCATGAAGATCCCGTCCATTCGTGCGGCGCAGCCTGAGATGAAGCGCCAGCCGGTCGCGGCCAGCGGCAATCAGGTCCTCGGCATCCGCCAGGAACGTCGGAGCTTCCGTCACATCGTCAGTCACGATCACATGGAGGAACGGTACGTTCACTCGAACGACTGACCCTCCGCCACCCCCCGACCGTGAATCCAGGACTCCGCGGTCATTCGGGGGCGGCCCGCCGGCTTCACTTCGTGCAGGCGAATCGCGCCCGATCCCGTGGCCACCACCAGGCCGCGCTTGGAGTCGGCGGCGAGCACGCTGCCCGGAGGCCCCGCGCCGATGGACGGATCCGCTTCAGGGCCAAACACCTGTACCGCCTGCTCCTCGAGGGTAGTCCAGGCTCCGGGCCACGGATCACATCCGCGGATCCACCGATCGAGTTCGCTCGCCGGAAGCCGCCAGTCCAGCCGGGCGCCTTCCCGGCTCATCTTCGGAGCATACGTGGCGTGCTCGTGGACCTGTGGCTCCTCTCGCAGGACTCCCGCTTCCATCTGGGCGAGGGCCTCGACCAGGGCCGTCGCGCCAATCTCGGACAGCATCTCGTACAGTTCGCCCGCCGTCAGGTCCGGCGGCAACTCGACGCCCACCCGATAAAGCACCGGCCCGGCATCCAGCTCACGGACCATTCGCATGATCGTGACGCCCGAGTGCTCGTGCCCGCGAATGATCGCCCAGTTGACGGGTGCCGCCCCGCGCAACTCGGGAAGCAGCGAACCGTGAACGTTCACCGAACCTCGTGGAGGAAGGGCCAGCACTTCCTCGGTGAGGATCTCGCCGTAAGCCGCCACGACTGAGATCTCAGGGTCCAGGTCGCGAAGCTGGGCGAGGAACGCCTCTCCCCTGGGCTTCTCCGGCTGGAGAACGGGGATGCCCTCCTCCTCCGCCACGGTCTTGATGGCCCCGGTGCGCAGGGCGCGTCCTCGCCCGGCCGGCCGGTCCGGCCGGGTGACGACTGCCACGACAGCGTGTCCCTCTTCCTGGAGGGCTCGGAGAGACGGTACGCCGAAGTCCGGCGTACCCCAGAAGAGGATTCTCATGTGCTGTCTCCGTCGATTCCGCGGTCGCGCTTCAGGATGGGACCTGACGCCCGGACTCGTCCATCTTGGACCACTTCTTGAGCAGCATGCGACGCTTGAGAGGACTCACACGATCGATGAACAGGACGCCATCCAGATGGTCGTTCTCGTGCTGGAGACAGCGGCTCAGGAGTCCGGCCGCCTCGATTCGCACGGGCTCTCCGTCCCGATCCAGGCCTTCGACCACGACATGCCCGCTTCGCTCCACGACTTCGTCCAGCCCCGGTATGCTGAGGCAGCCCTCGACTTCCTTCTGCTTGCCCGTCGCCTCGACGATGCGGGGATTCACGAGCACCCCAGGCTCGATCTCGTCATCCCGTACATCGTAGACGAACACCCGCAGCGGGACCCCGATCTGGGGCGCCGCCAGCCCGATGCCGTCTTCCGCGTACATGGTCTCGAGCAGATCGTCCACAAGGGCGCGGACGTCGTCACCGACCGCCTCCACCTCACGGCACATCTCCCGCAACACGGGATCGCCCAGATACCGTACCTCGCGCACGCTCACCTCAATCGCGTCTTCCCCGCCGCCTGCCGTCAGCCTTCAGCCTGCGGGCCGCCCGCCTTGCGCCCGACCTTGGACCGCTCGATCTCGAGCCGCGTCTCATCGGCCGTCTTGATCGTCATGCGATCGTCGGTGAGATGGACGATCTTGCCGATGATGCCACCAATGGTGACGACTTCGTCGCCGCGACTCAGGGATTTGACCATCTCGTCGTGAGACTTCTGCTGCTTCCGCTGCGGCCGGATGAGCAGGAAGTAGAAGATCAGGAAGATGGCGCCGAACATGAAAACTGTGCCGAACGGATTCGGCCCGGCCGCCGACGTCTGCATAAGTGAAAGGATCAGCACGGTTCGTCTCCTGGTGGCCCTTTCCCGCGGCGAGCGGGCGTAGCCTTCAGTGGTTCAGTTGTCTCGTTCAGCCACATAACTTAACGGATCAGGCCCGGTATCGCTCCAGCCACGCGTCCGCCCACGAGTCGAACTCGGAGGCCAGTACGGCAGCCCGCGCTTCGGCGGCCAGGTCGATCAGAAACGCCAGGTTGTGCAGAGACAGTAGCCTCAGCCCGAGGAGCTCGTCCGCCACGAACAGGTGGCGCAGATACGCCCGGGTATAGTTCCGGCAGCACTCGCACCGGCAGTCCGGATCCAGCGGCCGGCCGTCGCGAGCCAGGTTGGCCCGCTTCACGTTCAATCGTCCTTCCCTCGTGAACGCCGTTCCGTTGCGACCGTTCCGGGTCGGGGCCACGCAATCGAACATGTCTATCCCGCGTCGGACGGCCTCGACCAGGTCCTCCGGATACCCGACTCCCATCAGGTAGCGGGGAAGCGAGGCGGGTATGGCGGGCTCGAGGACCTCCAGCATCTCCAGGGTCACGTCCTTCGCCTCCCCGACCGACAGGCCTCCGATACCCATACCCGGCCAGTCGCCCAATTCGAGGGTCCGCTGCAGGGACTCCATCCGCAGGTCCCCGAACGAGGCGCCCTGGATGATGGGGAACAGGAGGCCCGGCGCGGCGCCCTCTGCCGCCAGGTCGGCGTGCCGCAAGCGACAGCGCTCCAGCCACAGGATGGTCCGGTCCAGGGCTTCCTGCGCCGTCGGACGATCCGCCTGTCCGGGCGGACACTCGTCCAGCGCCATCATGATATCCGAGCCGAGAATGGCCTGGATCTCCACGGCCCGTTCGGGCGTCAGCAGGTGGCGGGATCCGTCGATGTGGCTCTGGAAGGTCACGCCCTCGTCTTCCACCCGGTTGATGCGGGCAAGGGAGAACACCTGGAATCCACCCGAGTCCGTGAGGATGGGCCCGTCCCAGTGCATGAATCGGTGCAGCCCCCCCATCTCCTCCATCACCTCGGTGCCCGGACGCAGGTACAGGTGATAGGTGTTCGCCAGTATGATCTGCGATCCGATCGAGCGCAGGTCCTCGGGCGTGAGCGATTTCACCGTGCCCTGTGTGCCCACGGGCATGAAGCAGGGGGTTCGCACTTCGCCGCGATCCAGCTCCAGCATGCCGGCGCGTGCCCGGCCGTCCACTCCGTCGATACTGAACCGCCCGCTCATCGCACTCATATCACAGCACCAGCATGGCGTCACCGTACGAATAGAATCGGTAACGCTGTTCGACCGCGTGACGGTACGCCTCCAGCACGTGCTCCCGCCCGGCCAGGGCCGCCACCAGCATCAGGAGGCTGGATCGGGGCAGATGGAAGTTGGTCAGCAGTCCGTCGACCGCCTTGAAGCGGTAGGGAGGACGAATGAACAGGTCCGTCCAGCCTCCGGTCGCTTCGAACGAGCCGTCCGCCGCGGCCGTCGTCTCGAGGGTTCTGGCGGACGTCGTACCCACGGCCCACACGCGCCGACCGGCCTCGCGGACGCGGTTCAAGAGCCGGGCGGACGCTTCGGACAGGTCGTACCACTCGGAGTGCATCCGGTGGTCTTCCACCCGATCGGCGTCCACCGGCCGGAACGTGCCGACACCGACATGCAGGGTGACGGGAACCACGCTCACTCCGAGGGCCTCGATCTGTTCGATCAGGCCGGTCGTGAAGTGAAGTCCGGCCGTCGGCGCGGCGACGCTTCCACGCTCGCGTGCGTAGACCGTCTGATACCGTTCCCGATCCGCTGCGACTCCCGGACGGCGGATGTATGGCGGCAGAGGGACTTCTCCGTGGCGTTCGACCAGTTCCCAGGGATCTCCGTCCCCCTCGAGCCGCACTCGCCGGCTGCCGTCCGCGAAAGAGTCCTCGACTCGCACCGCAAACCCCTCCGCAACCTCCACGACCCGGCCAGGCTTCAGCTTGCCGCCCGGACGGACGAGCGCCCGCCAGACCCGTCCTTCATCGTCTTCCGGCAACGGGCGAAGCAGGAGAATCTCGGCCCTGGCCCCGGTCGGCTTGCGCCCGAGCAGACGGGCCGGGAATACGCGTGTGTCGTTGATGACGAGCGCATCGCCCTCGGCGAGGTAGCGCAGGAGATCCGGGAACGTGCGATCCACGATGGCCCCGGTCTGCCGATCGAGAACCAGGAGGCGGCTGTCGTCTCGCCGATCCGCTGGATGGCTGGCTACGAGGTCCTCGGGAAGTGGATAGTCGAAATCGGCCGTGAGAAGCGCGGGCCCGCCTTCAGCTGTCATCCCCGAACAGTCCTGCCTGGGCCGAGGCCGCGTCCGGCGGAAGCGCATACCCGAACCGTTCGAAGGCTCTCGGTGTGGCCACCCGGCCACGCGCCGTCCGATGCAGATAGCCGTGCTGGATCAGGTACGGTTCGTACACCTCTTCAAGGGTGTTCGCGTCTTCTCCGACAGCCACCGCCAGCGAGCCCAGGCCGACCGGACCGCCGCCGAAATTCTCGATGATGGCTCGCAGGACCCGGGCGTCCATTTCGTCGAGGCCGTACTCGTCGACGTTGAGCATCTCCAGGGCGGCACGGGACGTATCACCGTCGATCCGGCCGTCCGACTTCACCTGGGCGTAGTCCCGCACCCGCCGCAGCAGCCGGTTGGCGATCCGCGGAGTGCCCCGGGACCGGCGAGCGATTTCAGCCGCTCCCTCCTGGTCGACCGAGACTCCGAATATGTCCGCTGAGCGCTCGACGATCTGGTGGAGTTCGTCGGCCGGGTAATAGTTCAGCCTCTCGATGACCCCGAAGCGGGCCCGCATGGGTGCGGTGAGGAGTCCGAACCGGGTCGTGGCGCCCACCAGCGTGAACTGCTCGATCTTCATCGAGACCGTCTGCGCCCTCGCCCCCTCGCTGAGCCTGATTTCGATCCGATAGTCCTCCATCGCCGGATAGAGATACTCCTCGATGACGGGACGCAATCGGTGGATTTCATCGATGAACAGGATGTCGCCGTGCTCGAGATTGGTGAGGAGGCCGGCCAGATCACCCGGCTTCTCGAGCACCGGGCCCGACGTGATCTTGATGTTCACATCCAGTTCGCGGGCCATCAGGATCGCGAGAGTCGTCTTGCCCAGGCCCGGCGGACCGAAGAACAGCGTGTGGTCCAGGGCTTCCTGGCGCTGCAGGGCGGCGCGAATGTATACGTCCAGCGCCTCCTTGACCTTTTCCTGTCCGACGAACTCCGCCAGCCGGTCCGGCCGGAGCGCGCGCTCGTGACCCGATTCGCCGTCCAGCGGCTGGGGAGTCGTGACTTCAACGCGTTCCGACATCGGGCTCTCCAGAGGTTCCATCTAACAGCCTGCTAAAGGTGCCTGAGCGCGGCGCGGATCAGTTCCTCGGTCTCGGCATCTCCACCGATCTCCCGCCGCGCCGTCCTCAGGGCGGTCTCACTCTCGAGGTGCGTGTACCCCAGGGCCCTGAGTGCCTCGATTGCCGCCACACCCTCGAGAGGCTCTTCCGCGGGGTCGGCGCCGGCCATGGCGGCCAGGTCTTCCAGCTTGTCCGCGAGTTCCAGCGCCATCCGCTCGGCCGTCTTCCGCCCCACCCCGCTGACCATCTGCAGGGTCTCGTGCGCCCTGCTCCTCAGGGCGCTGACGATCCTCTTCGCAGGCAATGTCCCGATGATGGCGAGCGCCAGTCGAGGACCGACTCCGGAGGCGCTCTGCAGCCGGAGGAAGAGCTCCCGGTCTACCGAGCTTCCGAAACCGAACAACTCCAGCGAGTCGTCCCGCGAGACGAGGGCCGTGTGCAGGTCGACGTCACCGCCGGGCTGCGGCAGCCCCTCGAACACGCGGGACGGGACGACGACCTCGTATCCCACGCCGGCTACCGTCATGATCTCCACCCGGTCGCCGCGGACGGCGGTCAGCTCTCCCCGAATGCGGCTGATCATAGCTCCGCCCTGCGCTTCGCCAGCGGACCCGTACCGATGATGAGGTGACAGAGGGCAGCGGCACAGCCGTCCGAGGCATCCGACGGTCGGGGTGGCTCGGCCAGTCCGAGGAGCTTCTGTACCATGAATCCCACCTGTGTCTTGGTCGCCCGTCCCGTCCCCACGACAGCCTTCTTGATCTCCGCCGGCGGGTACTCTGCCACAACCAGGCCGCGCTCCGCCCCGGCCAGCAGGGCCACGCCTCGCGCGTGCGCGAGCACGACCGCGGTACGGGGGTTCTCCCGGTAGAACACACCCTCGACCGCCATGCAGTCCGGCTGCAACCGTTCGATCACGGCCTGTATGTCACTGTAGATGTGCAGGAGGCGAACGGCCAGATCGCCCTTACGGGGCGAGCGGATGACTCCGCATTCGATGAGCCGGACATCGGTCCCGCGACCTTCGACCACCCCGTACCCGGTCGCCGTGGATCCTGGATCGATCCCCAGTACTCTCACGAAGATCTGACGCGGTGGCCGGGCGGCGCCGGGTCCGGCCCGGCGACCTCAGCCCTCGACTGACGCGAACGCTTCGTCATCCACCTCGAAATTGGAGTAGAGCTTCAGAACGTCGTCCTGCTCTTCCAGCGCGGTGACCAGCTTGATCAGCTTCTCGGCTTCCCGTCCCTCCACCTTAACGGTGTTGGTGGGAATCAGCGCCAACTCGGCCTCTTCGAACTCGATTCCCTGCTCGCGCAGACCGTCCTGGACCACGTGGAACTCGGCAACCGAGGTAGTGAGGTAGTGAACACCGTCCTCGGTGCGCATGTCCTCGGCTCCGGCCCCGAGGGCCGACTCGAGCGCCACCTCCTCGTCGTAGCGTTTCTCGTCGAGATAGATCTGGCCCTTCCGCTCGAACATCCAGGCCACCGAGCCGTTCTGCCCGAGGTTGCCCCCGCCCTTGCTCATGATGTGACGGATCTCGGCCACCGTGCGGTTCGTGTTGTCCGTCACGCACTCCAGGAAGATAGCCACACCTCCGGGGCCATAGCCCTCGTACGTGGTCTCCTCGAACACCATGCCCGGCAACTCTCCCGTGCCCCGTTGAACGGCACGGTCGATGTTGGCCTGCGGCATGTTCTCGGCCTTCGCGTTGGCGATCGCCGTTCGCAGCCGTGGATTGAAGTTGGGATCGCCGCCGCCCTGGCGGGCCGCTACGGCGAGCTCCCTCCCCATCTTCGAGAACACTTTTCCCCGGGCCTGATCATTGACCGCCTTCTGGCGCTTGATCTGGGACCATTTGCTATGTCCTGCCAAACGTCTCTACTCCGTCTCTGGGCACCGCGATCAGCGGTGCTCTTCTTCCTTCCGGGCTTCCGCCTCGGCGATGATCTTCTGGGTCACGTCGGCCGGAGCCGGCTCGTATCCAGACAGATCGCGCGCATGTGCGCCCTTGCCCTGCGTCAGCGAACGCAGCGCCGTCGAGTAACGATACATCTCCGACTGCGGCACCTTGGCCTTTACGACCTGCCAGTGTCCGTCAGCCTCCATGCCCATGATGCGGCCGCGACGCTGGTTGAGGTCGCCGATGACCTCGCCCATGAACTCCTCGGGCGTTCGGACTTCCACGTTCAGGATCGGCTCCAGGATGATCGGGCGGGCGTCCCGGGCCACCTTCTGAAACGCCATCGATCCGGCGACCTTGAAGGCCTGTTCCGAGCTGTCCACCGCGTGATACGACCCGTCGTAGCATTCCACGGCAACGTCCACCACCGGGTAGCCAGCGAGAATCCCTCGGTTCAGGGCCTCCTGCACCCCCTTGCCCACGGCCGGCACGAACTTACTGGGGATCACGCCGCCCACGATCTTGCTGACGAACTCGAAGCCCTCTCCGCGAGTGCGAGGCGCCAGACGAAGCCAACAGTCTCCGTACTGGCCGCGGCCACCGGTCTGCTTCTTGTACCGGCCCTGGCCCTGGGCCTTCTTGGTGATCGTCTCACGGTACGCGATGCGAGGCGCCTCAGTCTCCACGTTCACGCCGAATTTCCGCTTCAGACGCTCCATCGCGACGTTCAGATGCAGCTCGCCGAGTCCACGGGCAATCGTCTGGCCCAGCTCGGGATCGAACGCGGCGATGAACGTCGGGTCCTCCTCGTGGACCCGGTTCAAGCCGTTGGCCAGCTTGTCTTCCTCGCCGCGCGAGGCCGGGAAGATGGCAATCGCGATGTCTGGCTTCGGCCAGTCGATGGGGGCCAGGCGGAAGTCCTTGCCCTGCGCGCAAAGGGTGTCTCCCGTGTGCGTGTCCTTCAGCTTCGCGACGACCCCGATGTCCCCTGCGTGCAGAACCTCGACTTCCGAACGGTCCGCCCCATCGGGCGATGCCGGATGGGTGAGGCGCTCATCGATCGAGTGATTCGGATTGGAAGCGGTGATGCCCCCGCGAACGGAGCCGGAGAACACCCGGAAGTAGGTCAACTCGCCCACCCGCGGCTCCTGCGTCGTCTTGAACACCAACGCCGTGAGCGGCTCCGAGTCCAACGGCTTCAGCTCTGTGATCTCACCTTTCGCGCTCGTGACCTCGACCGGGCCGGCGTCGGCCGGCGACGGCATGAGTTCAACCAGCTTGTTCATGATGGCTCGAACACCGTATGCGCTGTCGCCCGAACCGCAGAAGATCGGGAACAGTTCGCCGCGCCACATTGCCGCCGACATGGCCGCCAGCACCTTTTCGCGATCCAGTTCCTCGCCCTCGAGATAGGCCTCGAGGAGCTCGTCGTCGGTGGCGGCAATGGTCTCGATCAGCTGTTCCCGGTATTGCTCGACCGTTTCCAGCAACTCACCCGGAATCTCGGTCTCCTCGTACTCGCCTTTCGAAGAGCCGCCCTTGTAGATGTGCGCCTTGTTCGAGAACAGATTCACGATGCCCCTGAAGCTGTCGCCGGTGCCGATCGGCACCTCGACAGGGATCGCCTCTGCGGACAGCGTGTCACGGATCTGGTTGAAACACTTCTCGAAGCTGGCGTTCTCCCGGTCCATCATCGACACGAAGAACATCCTTGGCAGGGAGCGCTTGCTGCAGGCCGCCCACACGCGCTCCGTACCTACCTCCACACCGTTCGTGGCGCTCACGACCACCAGGCCACCGTCCACGACCCGAACCGCGGCCTCCACCTCACCGAAGAAATCCAGGTATCCGGGAGTGTCGATCAGGTTGATCTTGGCGCCCATCCACTCGGCTCGCGCCATGGCCAGGTTGATGGAAATGCCGTGATCGTGTTCTTCCGGAGTGAAATCGGTGTGCGCGGTGCCGTTCTCGACCGAACCACGCCGCGTGGTGGAACCGGCTATGAAACACATGGCGTCCACGAGCGTCGTCTTTCCGCTGCCGCCATGACCGAGAACTGCGATATTTCTGATGTCGGAGGAACCGTACTCGGTACCCATCGCACCTCACCTCCTGTCAGGGGTTACGTCCAACGGCCTCCACCCTGTAGTGGGGGGCCACATAGTAGAAAAGACGCCGCCCGCTGGAAAGGGGCGGCGCTGACGTCACTCCGAGCCGCGATAGCGACGACTCATGTCGTCCAGATACGCTCGCTCTTTCGCGCTCAGAGACTCGATTCCCGAGTCCCGGATCTTGTCCAGGATCCGGTCAACTTCGTCCAGGGCGTCTCCGTCCACCGGGCGGCTCTTTCGCCTCTTGTCGGCCGTCCGCGTCCGGTCGGCCGCGGGCCTTCCCTGCTCTACACCCAGCTTCGCCCGACGCGGGTTCATTCGACGCAGCCTGGCTTCGATCCGGTCGCCATACCGCAGGTAAATCCACGCGGTGGCTGCCCCGCCGAGGTGAGCCCAAGTGGCTACGCCACCACCCATGTCGCCTCCGAGTGCGGATCGAGTGGCCAGCAGGTCGAGGACGATGATGACCCCGACGAGATACTTCACCTTGACGGGAATGATGAACCACAGGAGCACGCGCGCATCCGGCCATTTCATGGCGAACGCCAGCATCACGCCCATCAGAGCGCCCGAGGCCCCGATGACCGATACCGGCCCGATCCACCGGTAGAGCAGCACCGAGGTCAGGGCGGCTCCGACACCGCACAGCAGGTAGAACTTCAGGAACTCCCGCCCTCCCCAGGTTCGCTCGAGCGGCGGACCGAAGAAGAACAGGATCAGCATGTTGAAGAACACGTGCCCGAACCCGTTCGCGTGCACGAACATGTAGGTCACCAAGGACCACGGGTGACGGAGCAGGTCGGGTGTGGAGAAGCCAAGCGTATCGACGGCCCATCGGAACGGTATCAGACCCAACACGCTGATCAGGACGAAGAGCGCGAAGTTCGCGACCAGCAGCCGTTTGACCCAGGGAGTGAGAGAGTTGCCGAACAGACCGCCCCCGCCGGGAGGCCCACCGTACCCGCCGTCGCGCCCTCGCCAGCCACCCGGCCCTTGCCAGCCACCGCCTGTCGGGCGCCGAGAATCGTAGTCGCGGTCGGAGAATCCCATCAGCCGCGGTCTACTCCGCCTGCTTGCCGCATGGCCGAACGCGCGATCCGCTCACACAACTCGGGGAATCCGATTCCCGCAGCGGCCGCGGCCTTGGGCACCAGGCTCGTGGATGTGAGCCCGGGAAGGCTGTTGGCCTCGAGGCACGAGAACGATCCGTCCTCTCTCCGCCTGAAGTCCACCCGACTGTAGGAATCCTGCCGAAGGGCCCGATAGGCAAGCACGGCCAGGTCCTGGAGCCGCTCGGTCTCGGCGGCGGACAGATTGGCCGGTGCCTCGTACCGCGACAGGCCCTCGGAGTACTTGCACTCGTAGTCGTAGATCTCGTGACTCGGGATGATCTCCACGGGCGGCAGGGCCTCGCCTTCGAGCACGGCCACCGTGAGCTCGCGCCCGGGGATGAACTCCTCGCACAGGACGTCATCGTCGTAGCGAGCCGCCAGTTCCATCGCCGGCTTCACCTCAGCTTCCGCCCGCACGATGGTGAGGCCAACCGTAGACCCTCCGGACGCCGGCTTCACGACCAGCGGCAGGCCCAGCGCCTCGACGATCTCCCGGGGCGACGCCGAGGTTTCCGTCCACTTCGGCGTCGGCACCCCCGCGTACAAGAACAGTTCCTTGGAAATCCGCTTGTCGAAGGCCGCGGCGCTTCCCAGGCACCCGCTACCCGTGTACGCGATCCCGGCCAGGTCCAGCAGACCCTGCACCGTGCCATCCTCCCCGAACTCGCCGTGCAGCGCGAGGAACACGACGTCGGCCCGCCGCACCGCCGGCAGGTCCGCAAGGGCGGCTCCGACCGCCGAACTGCCGAGCCTGGCCAGCTGCTCGATCCCGGGGGGATCCGCACCTACGGCTCCACCCAGCATCCTCGCCTCTTCCTCAGGCGGTACCGCCCCGTGGGCGGGGTCCACCGCCACGACCTCGTGACCCCGCTCGCGAAGCGCAGCCACCACGGCCCGGCCGGTGGCGAGCGACACGTTGCGCTCCTCGTTGGTCCCCCCGAGGACGACGGCCACCTTCATCGGCTCACTCATTCTCCTGCCCCGCGCTCGGGGGCCCGGTCCACCAGGTCACCCAACCCGTTCTCCTCGAGCCACTCGTCGTTGAACACCTTGGACAGATAGCGTTCGCCGGTGTCGCACAGGATAGCCACGATGCACGCCTCGGGATCGTCCACCTCGCGGGCCACTTCCGCCGCGATGTGCACGATCAGTCCCGTGGACCCGCCGACAAACAGACCTTCTTCTCGCGTAATGCGGCGCGCCATCGCGAAGGACGTATGGTCATCCACCGTGCGGAACTCGTCGATCCACTCGAAGTGAAGTGTTCCGGGGAGCTTGTCGTTCCCGATGCCCTCGACCTTGTACGGAGCCCCTTCTCCGACCTCGCCCGTCTCGGAATACCCGGTGAACACCGACCCCTCGGGGTCGCCCCCGATCACTCGAACGGCCGGATTCCTCTCCTTCAGGTAGCGCGCGATACCGCTGATGGTCCCGCCCGTGCCGGGAGAGGCTACGAAGTGGGTCACGCGACCGTCGGTCTGCTCCCAGATCTCGGGACCGGTGGTCAGGTAGTGCGCCTCGGGGTTGACCGGGTTGTAGAACTGGTCCGCCAGGTACGCGTTCGGGGTCTCATCGGCGATGCGCCGCGCGACCGTCCCGTAGTACTCCGGATGATCCGGCTCCACGGTCGGCGTGACGATGACCTCTGCGCCGAACGCCCGCAGCAGACGCACCTTCTCAACGCTCATCTTGTCGGGAATGGTGAACACGCACCGATAGCCCTTAACTGCCGCCGCCACGGCCAGTCCGATTCCCGTGTTACCCGAGGTGCCTTCGACGATCGTGCCACCGGGCTGAAGCAGGCCATCCTTCTCGGCCGCCTCGATCAGGGCCACGCCAATCCGGTCCTTCACCGAACCGCCCGGGTTGAACGACTCGGCCTTCACGTACACCGGCGTGCGCGCTCCGTCGGTGACCCTGTTCAGACGGATCAGCGGAGTCCATCCGATGGTCTGGAGTACGTCGTCGTACGGTTTGGGATGCGGCCTATGGCTCATCGGGACGCTCCTCCGGTCTCGGATATATGACGGGCAGGCGTCCCCAGATCGGAATCGGGCGACCTCCCTGTTCTGCCGGCTCCCACACCAGGCGCCGGGAGTTCACGATCGCCGCCGAGTCCAGCGCCGGATCGCCGCTGGACTGCAGCACGAATGCGGAATCCACCGAGCCGGTCTCTGAGATCAGGATCTTCAGAACGGTGGTGCCGCTGGCTCCATACGACCAGGCCGACGGCGGGTATTCGAAGGGGTGCAGTGAGTCCACACGCACTGGCGGCTTGAGGGGGGCGTTCTGAACCCCGAGCCTGAGCCCTCCAACGGTCGGGTTCACCGTGTCCGCACAGCCGACCACGGCAAAGAGGAGCGCTAGGGAGAGTGCCGATCTCACGGTCCCTCCTCGTCCGCCAGGCGGCGAAGCTCTTCCAGCGCCACGAGAGCCTCGATGGGCGTCATCCGCTCGGTGTCCAGCTCCGAGAGTCTTTCCGCCAGGCGTGACGGCCTCAGGTCGAACAGGGTGAGCTGGCCTCGCTCGCGCTCTCCCAGGTGGCTGAGCCGCGTGCCGCCCCCGGGGCCGTCCTCCAGTTCATGCAGCACGGTAAATGCCCGCTGAATGACCTCGCGAGGGACGCCTGCGAGGCGGGCCACGTGCACACCGTACGAGCGGTCGCAGCCTCCGGGTTCCAAGCGCCGAAGGAAGACGATGTCCTCGCCCGTCTCTCGCACCGCCACGTTCCACGCCGTGACGCCCGCGAGCTTGTCGGCCAGCTCCACCAACTCGTGGTAGTGAGTGGCGAAGATAGTCCGAGCGCCGATCCGGTCGTGGATGAACTCCGTGACGGCCCAGGCGATCGCGACCCCGTCGTACGTCGAGGTGCCGCGACCGATTTCGTCCAGGAGAATCAGGCTCCGGTCGGTGGCCCCGCTCAGGATGGCGGCCGTCTCGGTCATCTCGACCATGAACGTGCTCTGGCCTCGCGCCAGGCTGTCGGAGGCTCCGACCCGGGTGAAGATCCGGTCACATATCCCGAGCCTGGCCGAATCGGCGGGTACGAATGAACCGCTCTGGGCCATGAGCGCGATCAGGCCCACCTGGCGCAGCACCGTGGACTTACCGGCCATGTTGGGACCGGTCAGGATCATCGCGAAGGCGTCGCGGTTCAGCTCCACATCGTTCGGGATGAAGTCCTCGCGGGCGATCATCTGCTCGACCACCGGGTGTCGGCCCGCCCGGATTTCCAGTCCGAACTCCGTGCTCATCTGCGGCCGCACGTAGCCGTTTCTCTCCGCCACGTCGGCGAGCGCCGCATGGACGTCCAGTTTCGCGACGCGCTCCGCCGTGTCCTGCAGCCGCGTGGTGGCCGATTCGAGCGACTCCCTGAGGGCCGTGAACAGGCGCGCTTCGAGAGCGGCGATCCCGGTCTCGGCGTCCAGGATCTTCTCTTCACCCTCTTTCAGCTCGGGAGTCACATAGCGTTCGGCGTTCGAAAGCGTCTGCTTCCGGATATAGCGATCGGGTACTCGCGCCAGGTTGCTGCGAGTGACCTCGATGTAGTATCCGAAGACCTTGTTGTAGCCGATCTTGAGGCTTTCGATTCCGGTGCTCGCTCTCTCGCTGGCCTGCAATCCGGCGATCCAGTCCACGGCGCCGTCGCGCAGGGCGCGAATCTCATCGAGTTCGGCCGAGTAGCCCGGTCGTATGACCCCTCCGGCCGAGAGCAAGACCGGCGCCTCCGGATCGATCGCCCCCTCGACGGCCTCGCGCACGTCGTCCAGCACGTCGAATTCGCTGAGAATGTCCTTCAAGCGGGCCGCGGCAGGGTCGCCTGCCGCGTCGATTATCGCGGGAAGCGCGCTCAGTGAACGGACGAGAGCGAGGAGCTCGCGGGGATTGACCCGCCCGGCGGAGATCTTCGCCGCGAGACGCTCAAGGTCCTGGACGTGACGGAGCGCCTCGCGCATCGCGCGACGGTCACCGGACGACGCATGCATCTCCGCAACTGCCTCGAGCCTGGCCTCGATTTCCGGAAGATCCACGAGGGGAGCGAGAAGGCGACGTCTCAGCATCCTGCGCCCCATCGGCGTGAGCGTGCGATCCAGCACGTGCAACAGGGTCGCGTCCGCGTCACCGCGAATCGGCTCGACCACCTCCAGGTTCCGCCGCGTCATTTCGTCCAGGTGCAGATAGTGGCCCGACCGCTCCACGCGAGGGGACTTGAGGTGTCCCGTACCGCCCGGTCGCACCTCCTCCAGGTACCCCAGGACAGCGCCGACGGCGCCCAGCATGTGCGGGTTCTCGCCGGCGTCGAGTCCGAATCCCGCCACGTCCCGTACGCGATACAGTCTCTTGATCACCTCGGCGGACACGTCCGGAGCGAAGCGCCAGGCCTCGCGCTCGGTAACCAGCCACGGACCCCCGGGAAGCGCCGCGGACTCCGAGGCCGTCACCACCTCGGCTGGCTCGAGCCGTGTGAGTTCGTCGGCCACGGCGCCCGGTCGACACTCCCTCACCTCGACTTCGCCGGTGGAGAGATCCGCGGTCGCGATGGCTACCGGATCGGTTCCCACCACGGCCGCTACGAAGTTGTTCCGCCCGGCGTTGAGGAGTGAATCTTCCAGGGTGGCCCCCGGCGTGACGATCTCGGTGACTTCCCGGCGGACGATCCCTTCCGCCTCCGCGGGATCCTCGACCTGCTCGCAGATGGCGACCCGCCGGCCCTGGCGCACGAGCCTGGGCAGGTAGTCGTCGATCGCCTTGGCCGGAACTCCGGCCAGAGGTACGTGGCCCGAACCACCGTTGTTCCTCGAGGTCAGGGTGATGCCAAGCAGACGACTTCCCTCTTCGGCGTCCTCGAAGAACATCTCGTAGAAGTCACCGACCCTGAAGAAGAGGATCGAGTCCGGGTGACGCGCCTTCACGTCCAGATACTGCTGGATGAGCGGCGTATTCGCCGCGGCTCGGCTCACGGCTCCCCCGGAACCACGATGCTCTCGAAGCCTGCCTCCGCGAGACGCACCGCGTGACGAGCCGCTTCCTCGCGACCGGCGAATCGGCCCGAGCGAACCCGATACAGCCGGTCCGGATCCACGGGCGCAACGACGCGCGCCGTCGCACCCGAGGCGACCACACGATTTCGAAGCTCCTCGGCCGTTTCTCTCGAGCCGAAGGCCCCCAGCTGCACGGAGAACGACTCGGTGGAGACCGAAGGTTCCCGGGGACCGCGACAGCCCTCCAGCGCCGACCGGACGAGTTCCCGGTCTGACTGCGTGGCGGGACTCCCCTGCAGCGAAACGGCGGTATCCCACGCGGCACACGCTCCCGCGGGGTCTCCCGCGGCGGAACGCACGTTGCCGGTCCACAACCAGGAGGTGAAGGTCAGCGAGCTGCCGGGAAAGTCGGCTCGCATCCTCGACAGGGCCTCCTCCGCACGGTCGAGACGCCCCTCGGCGACATACAATTGGGCCAACCTGAGCCACGCCGCGGCGCCGTAGCGGTCGTCGGCCCGCACGGCCACCCACAGGTAGTCCACCCGGGCCGAGTCCAGGTCCGACGTCAGCCGCGCCCTGAGGAAGCGGGCCCGCTCGACGTCGGCTCCCCGGTCGGAGGCCTCCGGCGAAGCGAACCAGTCCGCCAGCAACCGCCGAGCCTCGCCCGCCTCTCCCAGGTCGGCGGAGCGCTCGACCGAGTCGAGGACCGGGCTGGACTGCCCGGCCGCGGAAGGTGCCAGGCCGGCACCCACAGCCAGGAGCAGGACCGTCCAGCTGGCCGATCGCCGCCCGGTCCGGGAGAGTTCCGTGAAGCCGATCCGAGTCACGTTCGCCCTTCCGCCTTCAGGGCCTGCAATCCGAGGAGGAGTTCCTCCAGAACGGCCTCGTCGCGACCACCCGTGGTCTTTGACCTTCCATCCGCCCGCCTGAGGAGCCGAAGCGCCCGGTCGATCTCCGCCCCGCTCCAACGCCGAGACTGATTTGCGAACGTGCGGACCTTGAACTTCAGGTATGGCTTGCCCACCTCGCCCAGGGTGCGCTCGAGCAGGGAGGCGCCTCCCTCGGCCGCGATTCCGAGAAGCACGTGGTGGTCCGTCATCGCGTTGATCAGTCCCACGGCGCTGGAATCAGGAGCCGAGAGAAGGGTCGGCAGGTCCTTCAGGGCGGTGCGGTAGTCGCGTTCGGCAACCGAGTCGAGCCACACCCACCGGTTGATCTGTCGGACATTGGGCACCAGTTCGGCGATCCGCTCGATCGTCACCGGCGCACCGTCCCCGGTGGAGGCCAGCTTCTCGAGCTCGGCCTCCAGCAATCCAAGGTCCGCGCCCACCGCCGCGGCCAGGGCCTCGGCGGCGCGGGTGTCCAGGGAGATTCCGTGCTTCTCGGTAGCCCGCTCGATCAGCCAGCCTGGAATCTCGGCGTCGCGCGGGGCGGCCCACTCCAACGCCACCGCCCCCTGCTTCATCTTCCGATAGAAGGCCTTGCGAGATCCCTTGGGAATCGTCGCCGTCACCACCAGCGTGAGTTCGGGCGGTGTTCGCTCGAGCACCTTCTCGACGACACCACATCCAGTCGGGGTCAGGCGCTCGGCGCCAAACAGGGCTACGACCCGCCGGGGAGCCATTACGGGCGGCATCGCCAGCGATGCCGCGAGGGCTTCGGAGCTAACCTCGGAGGCTCGATAGGTATCGAGATTGAAATCACGGGTAGCTGGATCGATCGCCGCTTCGACCAGAGCACGGGCGGCATCGTCGCGCAGCCGCTCCGCATCGCCGTGAAAGAAGAACACGCCTTCGACATCGCCCCGATCGACGAGACTGCGAAGACTACGATCTGCCGCGAGGCTCAAGCGATCCCCCTCCGCGGGACTCCGCTGTCCATTCGCATCGCAGAACTCAGCGGTTGAAGAGCGCGGGCTCCGACCTGAGGTAGGAAGCTTCGATGGCGACAGCGGAATGCGACTGCGGAAGAGGCGGCCACTCGAACTCCGTGAGATATCCGTCCAGGTGCGATTCGTCCTCGAGCAGGAGGGTAGTCACGAACGGACCGCTGCGGAAGAGCGACGGCGGCTCCATGGACCCCTCCGGGGGAAACTGCGCAGACACCGCCGGAAGCTCCATCTCCAGGGGCACGCTTGCCGCGAAGGGGAGCCAGAAAAGGGCCAGCAGACCCACTGCCGCCACTCCTATCAGGGCGGCGCTCCCGCCGAAGCTCCTGCGCCCATCGGGTACGCCGCAGTCCACGTTGTACAACCGGTGACGCAGCCGGGGCATGAAGTCGTCGGAACTCTCGGGCAGGGGAATATCCGACAGGAGCTCGAGACCACGCCGCATCACTCGATCGTAGCGGGCACAGCACGGGCAGGCGGCCAGGTGCGTCTCGACCTCCGCTTCAGCCTCGGTATCCAGGAGACCATCCCGGAAGTCCGTGTAACGTTCAATGAATTGATCGCACGACATAGCGATTACCAGATCTCGTTCGTTAGCGCTCCAACGACCCTGAACGGGTCGATTGCCTCCAGCGTGCGAATACTACGCGCGTGTCGAAAGGTTGTTCCCGCAGGTTGCCGGATGTCAGAGAGGCGGCCAGGTGGCCGCCTCTCTGAGTACTTCCCGCGTGTTCACGCGTGACTATTCCAGCATGGGGCCAATGATGAGGGCGAACTTGTTCCGGGCCCGATTCAGACGTGACTTGACGGTACCCAGGGTGACTCCGGTGATCTCCGAAATCTCCTCGTACGTCTTGCCCTCCATCTCGCGCAGGACGAACACGACCCGGTGGTGCTCCGGCAGCTCGGCCACGGCCTTCTCGACCTGCTCCCGCAGGTGTCGCTTGCGGAACAGGTCATCCGGCGAGTAGGAGCTGTCTTCCCACTGCAGGGGTCGGTGGTCTGCTTCCCAGTGCTTCTTGATCGCCTGGAACAGAACCAGCGGATTGCGCGACCGATTGCGCAACTCGTTCTTCGCCAGGTTGCTCGCGATCGTGTAGATCCACGTCGAGAACTTCTTGGTCGGATCGAACCGGTGCAGGTGACGGTACACGCGTACGAACGTCTCCTGGACCAGGTCTTCGGCACGATCGCGGTCCCCGATCGTCCGGTAGATGAAGTTCAGCAGACGGGTATGATAGCGCTCGGCGAGCTCGTGGAAGGCTTGCCGTCGGCCGTCCAGGTACTCCGCTACCAGCGCTGCGTCATCCAGCTCCTTGAGGTTCGCCCGCAGCGTCCGCTCATCGACGCGCGATTCGGAACCTTCGAGCCGTCTGGACTCTGTCGCGTTCAGCATTTCGTTCTCCCGCGTTCCCCGGCTTCCCCGCCCGCAAGCAACCGTTCGATCGGTGCCGAACCTGGTGGGCACCCTCGCGGTCACTCCGCTATCGCCTGTCTTCTATGAGTCTCCCGGCGCAGTCAACACCGGAGCAGATCTCTTCCCCTGTCCTTCTGACACCTGCCAGTCCGCGATTGTTGCTCCGCGCCCGCCGAATGACCGGTCATCCGCCCCACAGATCGGGTGCGACCGCTGCCATCAGCAGCAGACTGACGGTCTTTCCGTCCACGATGTCACCGGACAGGACCATTTCCACCGCCCTCGAAAGGGGCATCCTGTGGCACTCGATGACCTCGTGCTCCTCGAGCGCCTGGTGACCGTCCTCCAGGCCAGTGGCCAGGAAGAGATGAACCCGCTCGTCCGAAAAGCCCGGCGTCGTGAGGAGGGTGGTGAGCGGAATCAGCCGGCTGGCCTTGATCCCCGCCTCCTCCTCCAGCTCCCGGTACGCACAGACTTCCGGGGCTTCCCCCTCGTCCAGCTTGCCCGCCGGCGCTTCCCACAGCGTGCCGCCCGACGCGTACCTGTACTGACGCAACAGGACCACGTCCGGACCCGTTCCATGCTCACAGTCCTCCGGCCCGTACAGCGGGAGAACCGCAGCCGCACCGCGGTGCCGAACGATCTCGAGGATCCCCTCGCTCCCGTTCGGGAACCGCACGATGTCCTCTCGAACGTCCAGTATCCGGCCCCGGTATACGGAGCGGCTGGACCTCAGACCCGAGGTCCCGGATTCAATCTCTGATTCGTTCAATCGGTCACCGCAGACACACAGTCAAAATAACCGAAAACATACCGAAGCTCAAGGCACCTCGCGCAGCGTGACCGGACCCAGGTTCTCGAGGTCCGGCAGCACCGCGTCGGCGTCTCCGACGACCAGGACCGCCAGTCCCTCAGGATCCAGCAACCGCGCGGCAATGTCCCTGACGCTGTCCCTCGAAACTCCTCCGATCCGGCCCGGGAACGTGGACCAGTAGTCATCCGGCAGCCCGTAGATCACCTGCTCGGCGATCGTGCCCGCGATCTGCGAGTTCGTCTCGAACCGAAGCGGCAGCGATCGGGTCAGAGCGCCCGCGGCCGTCAGCATCTCGCCGTCGGAAGGAAGCGATTCCCGCATCGCCTGGACCTCCTGGAGCATCTCCCGGACGGCAGCACCCGTCACCGCCGTTTCGACCGCGGCCCGCAGACTCCACGGACCCCTGGCACGCCGCAGTGAAAGCGCAGACCGGGCTCCGTAGGTCCATCCCTTTTCCTCGCGCAGGTTCATGTTGAGTCGCGAGTTGAACAGCCCCCCGAGGATCGCGTTGGTCACCCGGGCGGCGGGTTCGTCTGGATCTCCCCGCTTGAGTCCGATACCCCCGATCCGGATCTCGGATTGGCCACTTCCCGGGCGATCCACGAGCACGATGCCCGGACTCGCTACGTCCGGAACCGTGTCCGGAGGACAGTGGTCCACTTCCACGCCACGCCAGCCGCTGAAACAGGCCGTCACAAGCTCGTTGAAGTCGTCGGGCAGGTCACCGCACGCCACGAGGGTGGCCACCCGGGGGCTGAAGCGGCGCGCATGGAACTCGACCAGGTCAGCGCGGTCCAGTCGTTCGACCGATCCCTCGCGACCGCGAGTGAGTCGTCCATACGGATGATCCCCGTACAGGAGCTGGGCCATGACATCGGCCGCCACCTCCTCGGGCTCGTCCCTCATCCGCCGGATCGCGTCGAGCCGCTCACCGCGACACCGGTCCACCTCGTCCGGCAGGAAGTCCGGCGCGAGCGCCACGGACGCCAGTACTCCGAGGGCGGGCTCGAGCTGACCGGACAGCGTGTGAAGGCGGAGTATCATGGAGTCATACCCGACCGTCACCCCGAGATGGACGCCCAGGCCATCCAGCATGGCGGCCATTTCACGCGAGGTCCTCCCGGACGAACCCTCGGGAAGAACCTTCGCCACGAGAGAGGCCAGCCCCCCCCGCTCCGGGCCCATCGAGTCCGCACCAGCGGGCAGCACCAGGGCGAGGGTCGCCTCCGGGAGCCGGGGGCGACGCACCGCGGCCACCGCCATTCCGTTCGGGAGCCGGTGGCGATCGGGTCGCGGAATCGACAGGGGCCGGGCCGGGCCGGCCTCGGGAGGGCACGAGCGATCCACGCTCATGGATCAGTCCCGGGCTGCGGTTCGGACGCCGGCGACGACTCGCGCGGGACCACTTCCACTACGGTACGGCGTTCCTCCGCGAGGATCCGCGTGGCAAGGGCCCTCAGGTCCGCCGGCTCCACGGCGCCGTATCGGTCGAACGAGGCATTCACGTATTCGGGCTCGCCCCGCAGGACGGCTGCATGCGCCAGCGCACTGGCTCGTCCGCCCACACTCTCGAACTGAAGCAACAGCTGGCGACGGGCGCGACGACGCGCACCGGAGACCTCGTCGTCGCCCGCCGGATGTTCGGCGAACCTGGAAATGGTCTCGTCCAGACCCTTCCTTAGAATCTCCGCGTCCACTCCAGGCCGTGCCGTCGCCACCACCCACAACATGCCGACATCCTCGAGCGGCCATACGTAGGCATGGACATCGGCCGCAATGCGCTGTTCGTACACCAGTTCCTGGTACAGGCGTGAAGATCGCCCTCCGGCGAGGACCGACGCGATCAACGCCGAGGTCTCGTACTCGGCGGAGCGGAACGATGGTGCGTCGTACATCATGTAAACGCGCGGCACACTCACCCCATCTTCGAGGCGGACGAGCTGTGACCCGCCGTCTGAGGGCGCAGCCTCTGCCGGACGCACCGGAACGTCGCCCAACGAGATCTCGCCGAAGAACCGATTCACCCGGCGCATGGCGTCTTCCACCTCGAAGTCCCCGCACAAGACGAGCACGGCGTTCCCGGGGCAGTACCACGTCCGGAAGAAGCGCCTGACGTCCTCGAGGTTCGCCCGGTCGATGTCCTCCATGTATCCGATGGTCGGGTGGCGGTAGGGATGCCCCGCCGGGAAGGCATGGTGCAGCACCGTCTCAGTGGCCAACCCGTAGGGCCGGTTCTCGTAGGACTGACGGCGCTCGTTCTTCACCACGTCGCGCTGGTTGTCGAGCTTGGCCTGCGTGATGGACGGCAGGAACCAGCCCATCCGATCCGCTTCGAGCCACAGCGCCAGGTCCAGTTGGTGCGAGGGAATGGTCTCGAAGTAGTTGGTCCGGTCGAACCACGTCGAGCCGTTGAGGGTGCCGCCCGCTTCCTGGATGAGTCGGAAGTGCTCGGCCTCGCCGACATGCTCCGAACCCTGGAACAGCAGGTGCTCGAACAGGTGCGCGAATCCGGTGCCGCCAGGACGCTCGTTCTTCGACCCGACGTGATACATCACATGCACGGCGACGACAGGGCTGGAGCGATCCGGTTGCAGGATTACTCTCAGACCGTTGTCGAGTTGTCGCGTCTCGAACGGAAACTGAATGGCACGGGTTGGCGTGGTCACGGTGGCCGAATGTACCGGCCACCGCACCCCGCCTCAACGGTCACTCAATCCGCCTGCCCGATTCCCGCCACCAGGAGCGGCGCCGGCGACAGCTCATACGCCAGCACCGCGGGCGTCGGAAGGTGGCGCACCGCCAGGAGGCGGTCTCGACGCGAATCCACCGCGATCGCCATGGCATCCGCGTCCAGTCGTATCACCGAACGCAGGGTTCCGTCCCAGTCGAATACATGGACGTCACGACCGTAGATCGCTTCGCCCGGGTGACCGGCGCGGGTCCGGCCCGAAAACAAAGCGTAGATCCGGTCGCTCGTGGTGGCGACGTCCACGTAGCCGAAGCGAAGATCCTCTCCGGTGGCGAGGCTGGGTCCCCGCTCACCCGCTTTCACGCCGAATACCGGCTCGAAGGCGAAAGGCCCTTCGATACGTCTGATCAGCTCTCCCTCGGCTGTGAATACTTCGAGGAAGCCCGCATGCCGGTTCGCGAACACGAGCCGCGTACCGGCGGGATCGGCCTTCAGGTTGCCACGATAGGCGTGCTGAAGCACTTCGGGTGGCGCTCCGATGTCCGAGGTCGGTATCGCGCCCGAGGCGCCCTCGTATTCTCCATCGGCCGTGAAATGTCCCAGGCGTCCCTCCCCGAAGAACCCGGCCGCCAGGAACCCATCGTCGCCACGGCGCACCAGGTTGGTCACCAGGGCCGGACCGTGGATGGAGAGTGTGACGCGCGCGGACGCGGGCATGGACTCCCACCGATCCGGCTCGACCAGTGTCAGCCGCGACAGGGCCGCGTCAAACACCCAGAACCCTGAGCCGTCCGCGGTCGGTTCCAGGGCTCGCGGACCCTCGAACTCGCCCGGCCCCTCGCCCGTCCTGCCCAACCCGGCCACGTACCGCCCCCCCGCGTCCAGGACGTGGATCGGGCGCTCGGCGAAACCATCAACCAGGGCGATGCGATCGTTCGCGACCGCGATCTGCGTGGGCATCGCCAGAGCATCGCCACCGTACACCAGGCTCCCCGCCGGAGAGGCGGTGCTGACCGACGCCGACCCCAGGTCGTCGTCGGGCGGCGCAGGTGGCGCAGGCGTGTGCGACCCGAACGCCAACCCCATCCAGGCGATGAAGGCCGCTCCGCCGAGCGGAGCCCTCAGCAGCGGACTCAACTGCCGCCTCTCTTCGTGTAGTAGTGAATGATCGGCTGCGAACCGGCGGTGCACACCGAGTCGATCTCGCGCACGCAATCGGGATCCTTCTCCCTCGAGCATGCCTGGTTGTCCTGGATGCCACCGTCGGCGCTGAACGTGACCGGCGTGAGAACGAGCAGGCCGAATACGACGGCCGATCGGGTGACGAGTTTCATGGGACGCATACGTACCTCCGCTATGGGGTCTTGAGGCCGGAAAAAGAGCGGCCACGGACCTACGGCCGGTCGTGGGGCCACGACCGGTTCAGCTGGTCCAGGCGCGCCGTGATGGCGCGCCGATTCAGGCCGTGTCGCGAGATCCCAGGCGAAGGACCTCGAGATGCCTGACGGCCTCCATCAGGCTATGAGTACGGGCCCGGATCCGTCCGGCCCCATCGATTACGAAATAGCCCCGCATGCCCCACTCGCCGAGCTGGATTGCCAGTTCGGAGCCCTGATCGTGGTACAGAGGCAGGTCCAGCCCGGACTCGCGCACGAAGGACTGAAGCGACTCGGAATCCGGTTCGGGTGTGATCCACAGGACCTGGCCAAGCCTGCCCTCGAGGAGGTCGCTGGCCCTGATCACGTCAGCAACCACGTCCGGGGAGTGGAACACCCGCCGATCCCAGATCAGGAGCACCGTCGGCCTGCCGTACAGCAGGCTCTCGAGAGTGCGGAGCTGGCCCGACGGGGTGCGCAGGCGTGCGGGGGGAAGCCCGCGCGACATGTCGTCCGCGAGCACCCGCTGTTTCATCTCGCTCTCCGCCTGCCTTCGACCGTCGAGCAGATCAGCGCGCGTCAGGGAAGGAAACAGGCGACGAAGCGAATCCACCGATTCCCGCGGATACACCGGATCCGCGTCGAGTCTATGGAAGTCGAGTCGCGCCGCGCGTTCATCCCCAATGCTGAGCAGGGCTTCGAGCCGCACGCGATACAGATCCGGAAGCCATAGATCGAGGTCATCGGCCGCGTCGAGTGCAAGGATCGCTCTGACAGGCGCTCCGGAATCCAGAAGTTGTTCGCCCAGCCGGACTCGCAGCGCTGCCTGCAAGCTCAGGGACTCGCGACGAGCTTCCTCTGGTGTTTCGTGCAGCGGCCGCTCTTCGTCCGGACGCTCATTCACGTGATCGAGAAGGGTCCGGATCTCCCTGATGCCGCGCTCACGGGTCTGCTCATGTGCAACGAGCGTCAACGCCAGGTCGAGCGCGAACCATTGGTCGTCCGCCAGGGGCAGACATCTCGTGGCCCACTCCCGGGTCAGGAAGGCATTGCCAGTCGCCACGGCTGCACCGTACCCGGCGCGACAGACGGGCACCGTGTGGTACTCTTCCACCGACCACAGCGACTCGAGGTACCGCACAGCGTCATTCGGGTCCGTGCCCACGCCCGCCACGCGATAGCTCAGGACCACTCGGTGGGCGGGTGCAATGGACTCCAGTCGCCCCAGCCAGCGGTCGAGTGCCTCCGGGTCTCCGAGGGCCTGGGCATAGCGGACCATGGCCGCGACCTCGCCGGCCGACAGCTCCGCATCTTCCAGCTCCCGATCGAGT
>JBATJK010000076.1:0-20111 GCA_049668445.1 Gemmatimonadota bacterium | reverse complement strand
GCCGATCCGACGGTTCCGGTGAGGGCCGTCATGCGCCTGGACACGCGGGACGCCGAACCCGGACCGTACGAGGTCCAGGTGAGGGTGACGGATCTCGAGACCGGTGTCCGGAGCGAAGTTCGGAAGGCCCAATTGAAGATACGTGCGCCGAGCACGCGTTCGGCCCCGATCACGGAGGTCGACGTACGGACCGACGGAGGCTCGGAGGGAAGGTGAGGATGACGAAAGTGGTGCTTGACTTCTACCGGGTTCTGGCGGTCGCGGCGCTGGCCGTGCTGCTCGGTTCGGTGGCCTCCGTCGGGGTGGCCCATGCCCAGACGATGCCGGCTCCGGTCTATTTCGACCTGACCAACCGGGGATACGAAAAGCTGGCAAATCGGATCTCGAAGAAGCTCGAACTCCGGGCGGACCCCGACGACGAGGACGTACAGTCCCTGCTCGACCGGTGGGAGCGTGAGGAAGGCGGACCGGATGGTGGTTGGGACTACATCGCCGTGACCCGGTTGTGGCTCCGCGCGGGCAGCGCGGCACAAGCCGAGATGGCTCTCATGGAAGCCGAAGCGTCCGGTGAGGTTCCCGCGCCTATCCTCCTGCTCGACCAGGCACGTGTCGCGTTCCTGGGCGGTCAGATGGATCTCGGCGAAGAGGCGTACTGGAAGGGTTGCGAGGGGGCCGGCGAGACGGCCTACAAGGAATACTGGCTCGATATCGAGGTGCTCGCGACGCCAGAGGAAATGGACGACTGGGATCGATTTCGCCGACTCCCGATCACGCAAACGGACCTCTGCGCCCACCTGAGGCGCTTCTGGAATGAGCGTGCGCTGGTTTCGGCGATGGAGGTCAAGCAGCGCATGTCGATTCACTTCGCGCGCACGCGGTACGCCCTCGACAACTACCGGCGCCGCAGTTCGCGGAAGGGGGCCACGTTCTCCAACCGGCTTGGCCGGCCCACGAACTCGGCGTACGACGATCGGGGCCTGATCTATGTACGAATGGGCGATCCGGACCGAAGCACCAGCTTCGCGGGCAACCCCTCGATCGGGCAGGACGCGGTCAGCGCCGAGTGCTACCAGCCGAACGAGACATGGGCCTACGATTATCCCGGTGAGACCCGCGTGTACCATTTCTCGTCCAATTCGGGAGCGGACGACTACTGGCTGATCGAGAACCTGGGCCTCGTCTACCGGTGTGGAAACCCGGCGGCGTCGCTGGCGGGGACATCCGGCGCCGCGATAAGCGGGGTGCTGTCGCCGGTCAACGAGAGCAGTGCCGTGGTCATGGGGGCGGCCGCCGCGCTCGTATTGCAGGACCTGTACCGGTCCCGGCAGGGCGTGGACCCGAGATACGCCGGGATCGCCCAGCAGATGAACACCGACCTGGGTCGGAACGTGTTCAGCAACCAGACGCGCATTTCGAGCGGATCCGACGCACTGAATGCCCAACGGGTCCTGTCCCAGGAACGGGATTGGACCCTGGCCGACGGCACTTTCGCGGTCGACTCCGTTCCGGATCGCCCTCCGGTGGCCGCCGACACGCGGCTGCTCGTCGAGGAGCTCCAGTTCGTCAGTCCGACGGAGGGGAAGAACCGCGTCTGGATCAACGCGGTGATCGAGGCGGAGAAGCTCACCGCCGTCGCTTTGCCCGGGGGGGAGTTTCGCTACCGGGTGGATGCGCGGTGGGTGATCGTGGACGCAAACGGCGAGTCTCAGATTCGTAACTCGTCCTTCGAGGCGGTGACACCGAGAATTCTGGGACGGGACGAGAGTCTTCCCGTCCGGCTGGCGGCCGATCTGTTCCCCGGGCAGTATCGCTACTCCCTTCTTCTGCGCGACACCCGACTGGCGCCCGGGCAGGAGCAACTGTCCGGCAACTACCGCCGGGTCAACATGACCGTTCGCGAACTCGGCGCCGGGGCTCCGGCTCTTTCTGACGTCGCTGTCGCGGCCGATTCAGGGGGCGTCTGGTCGCCCGGTGGTGGAATCCGGCTGCGACCCAGCCCGGCCCACCTCACCGGTGCGGACGGTGTGGGCTACGTCTACTTCGAGGTCTACAACCTGACTCCGGGAGGCCAGTACACGACGCAGATTCGGCTCGAGCCCGAGGATGGTGACGCAGATGACGCGTTTGAACTGTCGTTCCCCGGCGACGGGGCCACGGACACGAGCCGGATGGCGAGGCGCTTGCTTCGGGTCGACCTGAGGGACACCGAGCCAGGCAGCTACGTGATGCAGGTCTCGGTCACCGATGAAGCGACCGGTGCCTCTACGCTTCCGTACTACACGTCGGTGACGGTGAACCGGACGGTTCCCTGATCGGATGGAGGCCGTGAGAATCGGGTTCGCTCTCTGCGCGCTGGCGACCCTGTGCTGTGCGGCAACCCCGGCGCTCTCGCAGACCATGCCCGGTCCGGCGTATCACGATCTGCTCGCCAGAGGCAACGAGCGCCTGGCCCGCGATCTGACCCGCCTCCTGGACCTGCGGGCGAACCCCGACCGGGACGACGTGGAGGACTTCCTCGACCGGTGGGAGGACGATGGGGACGGGCCACGCTCCGGCTACGACTGGTTGGCCGTCGCCCGCATGTGGCTTCGGGCCGGGGAGGCGAACCGGGCGGAGTCGGCTCTCGAACGAGCCGAAAACGGGATACCCGAGGCCCCCTTCCTGATCGACCGCGCGAGAATCGCCTTCCTGCGCGGCGATATGTCCGGGACAGCGGACTACTGGGCCGCCTGCGGCATCGCAGACGAGACCGCGTCGACGGAGATGTGGCTGGACATCGAGATCCTGGCCACACCCGACGAGCTGGCCGCGTGGGCCGGGTTTCGAACTCTGCCGGCGGGTGACCGCGACGACTGTTCGTTCCTCCGGCGCTTCTGGAACCGCCGGGCGGCGGCTGCCGGAATGGGAGTCGACGAGCGAATCCTGTTTCACTACGAGCGCAGCCGGTTCGCGCTCGAGCACTACCGCAGGCGTGGTCGCGTCCGGCCTCGCTTCGCCGCCCGATTGGGTCGCCCCACGAATTCCGTGTACGACGATCGGGGTCTGTTGTACATCCGCATGGGGGATCCCGACGAGGTCGCGATCCACGGCGGCAGCGACTGCATAGAGCCGAACGTGTCGTGGGCCTATGACCGTCCCGGCGGGTACCGGGTGTTCCACCTGTCCCCCGCCGGTGGCGTCGATGACTGGTACCTGCTCGAGAACCTGGCGATGGTGTACCGCTGCGGCACCTGGGACAGGAACCCGATGGTGGCGATCTCACCGCTGTTGCTGGACGTTCCCGGTCCCCCGTTCTACGACCTGTACATGTCACGCATGGGTCTGGACCCGAGATACGCCCGGATCGCCAACCTTGCGCTCAATCTGATGGGCGACGACTTCGCGGGTTCGCGGTTGGCGGAGGAACTGACCGAGGAGCGCGACTGGACGTGGCAGGATGGATTGTATGCGGTCGCGAGCGTCCCCGAGCGCCCTCCAGTCGACCTGGGTGTGAACTTCGCTCTCGAGTGGCTGCAGTTCCGGGCTCCCCGTCCCGGGCTCACTCGCGTCTGGCTGAACGGCCTTGTCGATGCGTCCGCTCTCCGGCCGGCCGAGCGGGATCGGCAGGAGGTGTATCGTGTGGACGCCGTGTGGACGCTCCTCGACGAGGAGGGACTGTTGTACCGGCACATCCCGTCCTCGTACGATCTGCCGGTCATCGAGGAACTGGATGACGATACGGGTATCGCTCTCCGCAAGTCGACCGACCTGCCACCGGGCACGTACCGCTGGATGCTGGTGGTATCGGATGCCAACTCGTCCGTGGAGGAAGACGGCGAGAAGGTCCGGGGCGGCTACGCGAGTGGAGAAGTGACCGTCCGGGACCTGGGAACGGACTTGCCGGTCTTGTCCGACGTGGCGGTATCTGTGGATTCAGCCGGGGCGTGGTCCCCCGCCGCCGGCATCCAGCTCAATCCGTCTCCGGTTCACGCTACGGGGGACGACGGAGTGGCCTTCATCTACTACGAGGCCTACAACCTCACTCCGGGCGGGCAGTACGAGACGAGAGTGGTGCTCCAGCCGGAAGGGGGCGGCCAGCCGTTCGACCTGTCCTATCCGGGTACGGTCCGAAGAGGCGCCAGCATCGTGACCCGCGGACACCTGCGGGTTGATCTGTCCGCCTCTTCGCCGGGCCGCTACGACGTGTCCGTCACCGTGAGAGACCTGACGAGCGGGCATGTCACCCTGCCCGTGGAAACCGAAATTCACGTGAATCGGGACTGACCGGGGCGCCGCCTCGCCTATAGTCCGAGTTCCGCCTGGGTCTCGCCGTCCAGTGTCGAGTCCATCGCTGACGCCGCGAGGGACTCCGTATCGCCAGACTCCGTATCGCCGGACTCCGCATCGTCGGATCCGTCGTCTCCGATCTCCGATGTTTCCTCGCCTGACGAGACGCGAAGCGGATGCAAGGCGACGATCGGCCCCGCGCGTCCGCTCAGCGCATCGATCCGGACCGCGGCGCCCCGCCTCGGCTTTATGGGCAAGGACTCGACAGAAATGGGGACGACCTCGCCAGACGCCAATTCGCACATGCCCAGGTCGCCGGGATGGACCGCGAGAACTCCCACGAGCAGACCCGCACGATCCGTGTCCGGCAGCAGCGCCATTCCCTTTCCGGCCCGACCCTGGCGTTTCAGCTCCGTGAAGGGAACGCGCTTCCCGAATCCGTCCGCCCCCACCACGAGCAACTCGCTGTCCCTGCGCGGGGCCAGGGCGGCCACCAGCCCGTCGGTCTTTCCGACCTCGATCCCCCGAACTCCCTTCGCCGTTCGACCCATCGTTCGGACTTCGTCCTCGGAGAAGCGAATGGCCAGGCCTTCCCGCGTGGCCAGCAGCAGATCGCCCGTGCCGACGCTCGGCCGCACCATCATCACTTCATCACCGCCGGCGAGCCCGATGGCCCGGATCCCGCCGGAGCGCACGTTGGAGTACTCGGACAACGCGGTGCGCTTGACCTGGCCACCCCGGGTCACGAACAACAGGAACTTCTCCTCGTCGAATTCGGGCACGGGTACCACGGAGACGATGCGGTCTCCGGCCTCGAGTTCCACCAGGTCGGAGATCTGCTTCCCGCGCGAGCTGCGGGTGCCGCGGGGGAAGTCCTTCACCTGGACGGAGTGCACGCTGCCCCGGGCCGTGAACAGCAGGATCTCCGTGGCCCCGCGAGCCACGAAGGTCTGACGCACGAAGTCGCCGTCCCGCTGGGCCATGGCCTCGGCCCCCGACATGCCGCCGCTGCCGCGGACGGCCAGCGCCTTGGCGTACCCGAGCCGACTGATCATCACGAGGGACGACTCGCCGCCCTCGCCGGAAGGGAGCGGGAACGGCTCGCTCTCGTCGAGAATCTCCGTCCGCCGGTCGTCTCCGTAGCGAATGACCAGTTCGGCGAGCTCGGATCGCAGCAGGTCGCGCCGGGCGGCGTCCTCTTCCACGAGGTGCCGCAGTTCCTCGATCCGACCCTGCAGGCCCTCGAGCTCTTCGAGCAGCTTCTTTCGCTCGAGTTGAGTCAGGCGGGCCAGGCGCATGGCCAGGATGGCCTCGGCCTGTCGAAGCGAGAGACCGAACTCCGCGCACAAACGGTCGGCGGCCGACTTCGGAGAGGTGGACGCCCGGATCAACTCGATCACGCGATCGATGTGGTTGAGCGCGGTGAGGAGACCTTCCAGGACGTGGGCCCGGTCCTCGGAGCGGTTGAGCTCGAAGAGCGCTCGCCGTCGGATCACGTCCAGCCGGTGGCGAACGAAGCACTCCAGCGCCTGCTTGAGATCCAGCTGCTCGGGCTTCCCATCGACCAGGGCCAGCATGATCACGCCGAAGGTGCTCTTCAGCTGAGTCTTCAGGAACAGCGTCTTGATCAGCTTCTTGAGGTCCACGTCGCGCTTCAGCTCGATCACCAGGCGAACGCCGTCCCGATCCGACTCGTCGCGCAGGTCGCTGATCGCGTCCACTCGGCCGCTGCGCACGATCTTCGTGATCTGCTCGATCACGCGCGTCTTGTTGACCTGGTACGGCAGCTCGGTGACCACCAGCGACGTCTTGCCGTACATGCCCTCTTCGAGGTGCATGCGGGCCCTCATCTCGACCAGGCCGCGGCCTTTGCGGTAGGCGTCGCCGATCCCTTCCCAGCCCCAGATGTATCCGCCGGTCGGGAAGTCGGGACCCTCGACGAGTTCGACGAGGTCTTCGACGCTGCAATCGGGATGGCGCACCAGGTGATCGGTGGCGGCTGCCAGTTCGCGCATGTTGTGCGGCGGGATCTTGGTGGCCATCCCGACGGCGATCCCGTCGGAGCCATTCAGCAGCAGGTGCGGCAGGCGCGCCGGAAGGGACGTGGGCTCCTGCAGCCGGCCGTCGAAGTTGGGCGTGAAATCGACGGTGTCGAGATCGATGTCGGTGAGCAGCTCCATCGCCACCTGGGCGAGCTTGGCCTCCGTATACCGGTAGGCGGCCGCGCTGTCTCCGTCGATCGAACCGAAGTTCCCCTGTCCGTCAATCAGCGGGTAGCGAAGCGAAAACTCCTGCACCATGCGGACGAGCGTATCGTAGACCGCGCTGTCTCCATGCGGGTGGTACTTGCCGAGCACATCCCCGACCACGGTCGCGCACTTCTTGTGCTCCCGCTCCGGGAGGAGGCCCAGTTCGTACATCGCATACAGAATCCGCCGATGGACGGGCTTGAGGCCGTCCCGCGCATCGGGGAGAGCGCGCTGCACGATGACGCTCATGGAGTAGTCGATGAAGGAGTCGCGGAGCTCCTCCTCGATGAGGCGGGTGACGATTCTCTCGTTGCGGGCAGTCGTTTTCACAGTGAAACGGCGCGTCCTTTCGGCACCTGGAGGGTCTGATCTCGAACCACGATCGGATTGTCGCGGGCAGTGTCACGAGGCACAAGAGCCCGGCCGGGGACTGGCAGCTCGCACTGCCTCGTGCAGACGCGGAGATGGGGTGGAGAAGAGGTGTGCTGCTGTTCAGCCGACCAGAAGCTCGGCCGTCTCGCGCTGGGGGTCGCTGGGAGCGGACGGCAGGGCGAGCAGAGTCGCGGGCTGCCGGTCGTCCTCGGGCACGTGGAGGATCATGGTGCCCGGGTCGAGAATCGTGGAGGAGTCGAAAGGCCGCGCACGGCCCGATGCGTCGATCGCCAGTGTCCGTCCGTCAGCGAACTGGCCGGCGAGCCACATCCCGTACTCGAGCCAGATCGTGATCGGGTCGACGTCGCCGCCGGCGATCGCCGGCTCGAGTTCCTCGCGATACCGACGGCTCGCTTCCTGGAACGCCGCCGGGTCCGACGACTTCAGCCGGACGAGGAGTTTCCTGTAGGCCGGCCGCATGTCGACCAGGCCGGCCCGCTTCAGAGCTTCGTCCGTTCGTCCGCGGGCCTGCTCTTCACTCACCGGCGGCCATCGAGTTCAGGAACTCGGTGTTGTCCTTGGCCCTCTTCAGGCGCTCGATCAGGAACTGGATCGCCTCGGCCGGCGGCATGTCGGCCAGGAAGTTCCGGAGCAGGTAGATCCGGTTCAGCTCGATCTCATCGAGAAGCAGTTCTTCGCGCCGCGTGCTGGACCGGTTGACGTCGATGGCCGGATAAATCCGCTTGTCCGCGATCTGGCGATCCAGGAGGACTTCGCTGTTTCCGGTCCCCTTGAACTCCTCGAAGATGACCTCGTCCATGCGGCTTCCCGTCTCGACCAGGGCCGTGGCAATGATCGTCAGGCTGCCGCCATCCTCGATATTGCGGGCGGCTCCGAAGAAGCGCTTCGGCTTGTGGAGGGCGTTCGCATCGACGCCACCCGACAGGATCTTGCCGGAGTGAGGCACGGTCGTGTTGTAGGCCCGTGCCAGCCGGGTGATCGAATCCAGGAGGATGACGACGTCCTTCTTGTACTCCACCAGTCGCTTGGCCTTGTCGAGCACCATCTCGGCGACCTGGGTGTGTCGATCGGCCGGTTCGTCGAACGTGGAGGAAATGATCTCGGCCGCGACGTTTTCCTCCATGTCCGTGACCTCCTCGGGGCGCTCGTCGATGAGGAGCACGATCAGGTACACGTCCGGGCTGTTCTCGAGAATCGCGTTGGCGATCTTCTGAAGGATGATCGTCTTCCCCGCCTTGGGCGGAGAGACGATCAGCATGCGCTGGCCCTTGCCCACCGGCGACATCAGGTCCATCACCCGCATGGAAATGTCGCCATCCAGTTTCTCCAGCCGGAGTCGCTCCTCGGGATAGCGAGGGCGGAGATTGTCGAATGCGATGCGATGCTTGGCTGCCTCGGGGTCCTCCGTGTTCACTTCCTCGACCTTGAGGAGGGCCAGGTACCGCTCTCCCTCTTTCGGCGGCCGAACGCGGCCGAGGACGGTGTCTCCCGTGCGCAGGTCGAATCGCTTGATCTGTGACGGCGAGACGTAGATGTCGTCCGGGCCGTAGAGGTAGTTCCAGTCCTGGCTGCGCAGGAATCCGTAGCCTTCAGGCAGGATCTCCAGCACGCCCTCGCCGCGCAGCACTACGTCCGAATCGAGCAGGTTCTGCTCGATTCGGAAGATCAGATCCTGCTTACGAAGACCGGAGAAGTTGGCGATGCTCAACTCCTCGGCCATTTCGTGCAGTTCCTCAATCGACTTGGATTTCAGTTCGGCGATGTCCACGGGGTACTCCGGTGGTTGGGGCGGCCAGTTCGAACCCACGGTCTGACCTTGCCGCAGGGCAGCCTGCAATCAGAGAATCAGTTCAGATAATGGTCGTTCAGCGGTCCGAGAAAAGCGGGTTCGGTGAGAGTCGGGTGGTTCACCCTCATATAACCGGATCCGGGGCCATGGTCAAGATCGCGGCCGGCACCTGCAGGGTATACGTTCGAAGCCGGCCGCGGTTCCACGGAGAAGGCACTCGCGGCCGTCCTCGGATCCGATACGTACGCGGAGGCAGAAGAGATGGCACGACACAACCGGGAGGCGCGCGGCATCGATCAGCTGGGCACCCTGTGGCGCATCAGCTACCAGCCCGATTGGTTGAGTCGAATCAAGATTTCCCGCCAGCTTCCCGGGGACCGGCGTCGGTCGATGGTGACCCTGTTCCGTAATCCCGCACGCAGGGCCGAGGCGCCTCCCGGCAGGATGGTACGCACGGGTGTGTCGGCCGTGGATGGCTCGGCAGACTTCCGGGTTTCGGTCGAGGATCCTGACGGCGTCGTCGAGTCCGTGGTGGTGGTCACGCGAAGGAAGCGCGGTCGCAGGAATGAAGTGGTCAAATACGTGCTCGAGGCGCGTCTGCCGCCGCCTCGTGGCTGAGTTCTCCGGCTAGAACAGCTTGAAACGAAGCCAGCGCCCCGGATCTTGTCTCAGTTCCGACTTCAGACTGTCCAACCTCGCGTAGAAGGCCGCTTGCTGTCGGGCCAGCTCGTCGTCGTACACGGCTCTTCCCGCGGTTCCCCTGCCGGCGCGCAGGTCGCTGTCCAGCCGGTCCAGGTTGGCCGATATCCGTTCCAGGCCGTTGGCCAGATCGAGCACGGCTTCCGTGACTTCGGTGGCCCGCTCCTCTCCGCCGAGACTTCGCAGGGTGCTCGCCATCGATTCGACGGTGGCGCCGAGCGAATCAGCGGCCAGTCGCGCCGGGAAAGAGGTTTCGGCCCGCAGCGTCTCGGCGATGGTGCGCACCTGGGCCGACATGAGCGTCATCCGAGCGATCAGGAGCGTGTCGCGCCGGAGTCCGGCCGCCGTCCCCGGACCTTCCCGCAGTCTTGCGGTCAACTGGTCCGACAGGAGAGCGAGCGTGTCCACGGCTCCCCTGGCCGATCTTGCCAGGGACAGGAGGTGATCCGTCGATCGGGCCACGGGCACGGCCAGCGTATCGGCGAAGTCATAGGGTCCGCTCTCCGGGGTGCCCGGGTCCAGCTTGAGGACGACCGGCGCCAGGAGCGCTGAGCTGCTGATGATGGCTTTCGTGTCCGCTCGGAGGAATGGAACCGCCGCCCGGTGCAGGGTGGCGTGGACCACCACCCTGCTTTCCGCCCGTCCCTCGGGATCGCCGAAGTCCACGCGCGTAACCCGACCGGACGGGGAGCCGGATACCCACACGTCAGCTCCCGGAATCAGGCCGTGGGCCTCGGCGGCGACGACCACGATATCGGGGCCCTCGGCCAGCGCCCTCCTGATGGTGTCGAGAAAGAACACCGTCATGGAGATGGTCACCAGACCCGCGAGGATCAGGATACCAGGCAGGAACTCCCGCCAGCGCCCGGACCTTCGCACAGGTCTCAAAGTCTTGCGCCAGCGCCGGACGATCGCGATCCATCCTCGATCGCGAAATCGAACCTGTGGGGGATGATGCTTCGTCTCGGGAACATTGATTACAGCAACTGTTATCCGATTCACGGTCCACTGCTGGAAGGGGCCCGTCCACCCTGGCTCGAGGTGTTCGACGGTGCGCCTTCAGATCTCAATCGCCGCCTGGCGAGAGGAGAGCTGGACATCGCTCCCGGTTCCAGCATAGAGCTTGCCCGGCATGCGCGCGAGTATGCGGCTCTCAGCGGACTGTGCATCGGCAGTGACGGTCCTGTCGAGAGTATCGTCTTCGCCACTCGCTTTCCCACGGACGGTCTCGACGGAAGGACCGTCGCTCTACCCACGGCGTCCGCTACCTCGAGGTGCCTCCTGCGCATTCTCCTCGAGGTCCGGCTCGGCGTCCGGCCCGTCTGGATCGACTTTGACCAGGAAACCAGCGATCCGCTTCGCGTCGACGCCAGCGATGCCGATGCGGCTCTGTTCATCGGAGACGTGGCCCTGCGCAGGGAGCGACAGGCGGGGGAAACACACCTCGATTTGGGCGAGGAGTGGACGGAGTGGACGGGGCTGCCCTTCGTATATGCCCTGTGGCTTGTCGCCGGCAGCGCCGCCGGGCAGCCGGAGACCGGTGACCTGCACCGCCTTCTCCTGGCCGGCCGCGATTCGATTTCGGCGGACAGCGAGTCGCTCGCGGAGCGGGCGGGAGCCAGGTACGGCTTTTCCCCGCCCAGGCTTCGTTCCTACTGGTCCCGAATCCGGTACGATTTGGATGATCGCATGCTCTCGGGACTCCGCCGGTTTCTGGATCTCGCCGCTGAGATCGGTGATGCACCCCCGGTAGAGGAAATCAGACTGGTCCCGTGACGGCGCCAGCCAGAAACTGTCACAAGTCGTCTTCTCCTTATGCTTCCTTTCGCGGACTCTCGTCGTAACCGAGGGCGCGGCCGTGCGCCCACAAAGCGCAGCGATTGAAGAGGAGGCGAGATGAGTCGTTCGGTGAACCGGGTCATCCTGGTGGGCAACGCGGGGTCCGATCCGGACGTTCGCGAAACACCTTCCGGCAGTACGGTCGCCCACCTGTCCCTGGCGACCAACCGGGTCTTCCAGCACAACGGACAGGAGCAGAGAAAGACGGAATGGCATCGGCTCACCTTCTGGGCCGGTGCAGCCCAGACCGTGGAGAAATGGGTTCGCAAGGGAACGCGCATGTACGTGGAAGGCCGGATCGAATACGGCTCCTATGATCGGGACGGAGTCGCCATTCCGACCACGGACGTGATCGTTCAGGAGTTCGTCTTCCTGGATCAGAGGGCGAACGGAGACTCGCTGTCGGCGGAGATCGAGCTCGAAGAGTCGACCCTGCTGGACTGAAACACGTTGCGCGATTCGCACGCCGATCGCCAAACTAGTGCGGGTTACAAACGACGATGGAGCGGCGATGGCGTCAGGCTCAACGCAAGCCGATCCCGGTCACGGCGGTCCGCACGGGGGCGTAGCCGAGTGCGAGCAGCTGGACCCGATCGACGCGGCGGTGGCACCGTCGCGCCGGGTGCTGGTTACCGGCGCGTCGGGTTTCATCGCCGGGCACCTGCTTCCCCGTCTCGCTTCGCGTGGCCACCGCGTGCGCGCCATGTGGAGAGGGAGGGAGAGCCCGGGTCGAAGCCGCGTGCCCGGAATCGACTGGGTCGAGGGCGACGTGACGCTACCGGACACCCTGTCACGAGCCACCTTCGAATGCGACGTGATCGTCCACCTCGCGGGCTGCAGCGGGGCCCAGCCGGGGAGCAGTCTCGAGACGGTGAACGTGACCGGAACCCGGAACCTGCTCGTGGCCGGACTCGACTCGGGGGTCCAGCGGATCGTGTACGTGAGCGCCCTCGGCGCCAACCCCGCCGCCGGTCCGTACTACCGAAGTCGTTTCCAGGCGGAAGACGCTGTCATGTCATCGGGAGTCGAGCACGTGATCCTGCGGCCGGCAGTCGTGTACGGTCCGTCAGACCATTTCGTCACCTCCATACTGGCTCTTCTCCGGAAGCTGCCGGTGTTCCCGATGCTCGGCGACGGTACGTTCAGGCTTCAGCCGATCGCGGTGGAGGACCTGGTGGACGCGCTGACGCAGTCCGTCGAGCGTCCAGACGTCGAAGGCGGCCTCTACGAGGTCGCCGGACCTGACCGGATCAGCTTCACCAGCATCGTCCGGACGGTCGGCGAAGTGGCGAATCTGCGGCGACCCATTCTTCCGTTGCCGGATGGAGTCGCCTCGCCCGTGACGCGGCTTGCCCGGGGCGCCGGGTTCGCGACGCCTTTCACGAAGGAGCAGTTGGACGTGTTGCGATGGGGTAGCGTTCTCAGCGGAGACGACAATCCGCTCCGCTCCGTATTTCGCATCAAACCGTTGCCCTTCCGCGATGCGCTCGAAGACTATCTGGCGTCCGGCCCGGAAGGGCCGGCAGGCGGTGGCCGGCCGGGAGGGGCCACGTGACTCGCGCGGGAGGCCTGCCTGTCATCGGGGGGAATGGCTCACCGGCCGACGACCATCACGGAGCCGGATTCCTCACAGTAGGGAACTTCCTCTCCCTGCTCCGCATTCCGCTCGGCTTCATGTTCCTGATCGTCAGCGAACCCAAGTGGGTGGCAGCCATCGTGATCGCCGGCGCCGCCACGGACATGCTGGACGGCCTGATCGCACGTCTGACACATACCGAGTCCGAGATCGGGGCCCTCCTGGATCCGTTCTGCGATCGGATCTTCGTGTTCCTGGCCCTGGTTTCGTTTCTGCCGACCGGTCGCATCGACTGGGCGGAGTTCCTGATCCTGATTCTCCGCGACATATTCACAGGAGGGGTCTTCTGGGTGGGCAGGCTTGCTGGAAAGGAGATGCCGTTCCACTCGAGGATGGGGGGCAAGGTGACGACGGCGCTCCAGGTCGCGGCGCTGCTGACCCTGATCTTCTATCCGGACTATGTGAAGGTGCCGGTGTACCTCGCCGGCCTCTCAGCCGTCTACGCGATCATCGACTATGGAATGGCGGGCGTACGAAGAATGGCGCCCGCCGCGCCGAACGCCTGACGAGGCGGGTCGCGAGTCAGCGCTCCAATACGTTGGGAGTCAGCGGCGCGCCCGGGGCCATGCGTTCGATTCCACCGACGACCACCTGGGTTCCGACGTCCACACCACTCAGGACCTCGACCCATCCCGGAGTCCGGACACCGAGGACTACCTCGACCCGCTCGGCCATTCCCTCGCCGTTCACCGTCCACACGTAGTCCGCTCCCTGCAGCGGAAGGATCGCGTCCTCCGGTACGACCACGGCCTGCGGGCGCACCTCGGTGGCCAGGCGCGCCTCCAGGAACATGCCCGGCTTCAGGGCACGGTCGGCGTTGGATACCTGCGCCTTGACGGTGATTGTACGGCCCGGCAGCTGCACGCGCGGATCGACGAAATCCACCGTTCCCTCGAACACGCGGTCCGGCACCGACGCGACGCCGAACGTGATTCGCTGGCCCACGGCGAGGCTCTGCGAAAACCTCTCCGGTACCTGGAAGCTGGCGCGCTGCGGGTCCACGGTCTGGAGCGTCGTAAGAGCGTCATTGGATGTGACGTAGTCGCCCAGACTCACGTATCTCTCTCCGACGACACCACCGAATGGCGCTCGAACGACGGTTCGATCGAGCCTCGTCTGCTGCAGCTGGAGCTGCGCCTCCGCGCTGCGGAAGCTCGCCTCCGCGAGCTCGAGGTCGGCTTGCGACGAGGCGTTGCGCTCAATCAGCTCCCGGGTACGGTCAAGCGCCTGCCTGGCCAGGTCCCGCTCGGCTTCGAGGCGCGCCACCTGGCTGAGGAGTTCGGCGTCGTCGATCTTGAACAGGGCAGTCCCCGCCCGGACCTCGGTTCCCTCACGGGCCAGAATCCGAACCATGCGCCCGGCAATTTCCGGGCGCAGGTCGATGGCCTGCACGGCTTCGATCTGTCCGTTCGCCCCGATGGCGTCGACGACCGTGTCGAGGCGCGCCACCACCACGTCCACGGGCATGCCTCTGGGGGGCCCACCGGGCCCGCCTTGGCCTCCGCCACCCGGCGGTCCGCCCTCCGGGTCGTCACCGCCCGAGCAAGCCCCGACGGTGAGACCGACGGTGATCAGCACCGCCGCGGCCCTGCCCGCTGTTCGTACCGTATCTCGAAGCTTCACAGATTCCAAACCCCTCATTTGTCGAACAATCGGCGGCCCAGGATGGCCTCGACACCGGCCAGCGCGAGCCGTGTCGTGAAGCGTGCCTGGACGAGGCCGGCTTCCGCCTCGGTAACATTCACCTGTGCGACCAACAGGTCGAGGATCGTGGTGGCCCCCGCCTGGTATCGCTCCTGCTGGACCCTCAGGTTCTCGCGCGACACGAGAACTCCCCGTGCCGCCAGTTCCGCGCTGGCGCGCGCGGCGTCGTAGGCCTGGTAGGCCGCCACGATATTGCGACCGACTTCCCGTTCGGTGTCCAGCCGCGCGGCCTCCGCCACCTGCCGGAGCGTGTTGGCCCGGTAGACACGGATTTCTCGATTCGCACCGTCCCACAGCGGGAAGTTGAGCGCCACGCCGTAGGTGGTCCGGGTGGTCGCATCCGGAATGATCTGATCGTCAAACCCCGCCCACTGGCCGAACAGGCTGACCGTGGGCAAGTAAACGGCCCGCTCCGACTTGAAGAAAGCGTCCGCGACGCGTGCCTCAGCCTGAACGACTCCCACGCGCGGACTTTCCGTCAGGGCCTCCCGGTAGGCGTCGGCCTCGCTGATCGGAAGCTGCCGCGCCGGTAGCGTATCCAGAGGAACCGCGTCCGCCGGACCGGAATGGCCGATCCGGCGTCCCAGCTGGAGTCGAGATACCTTGACGGTCGCATCCTGCTGAAGCTCTTCCACCTGCGCACGCGTGAGCTCCAGGAGCAGCTGCAGCGAGTCTGTCTGAACGGCCGCACCCGAAAGCACACGGGCCCGTGCGATATCGAGTTGCTGTTCGGCCCGCGCCGTCCGTTCCTGGGCGACGCGCAGGAGTTCGGTCTGGGCGATGACCTCGTAATAGTCGGCTTCCGTCCCCAGCGCCGTTTCGAAGCGGGCCTGGAGTTCGCCGGCCCGGGCTCCTTCGACTCGCGCTGCCGAGCCTTTCATGTTGTGGATCCGGGCGCCGCCGGTGAACAGATCGTAGCGGGCGCCCAGGGTGGCGGTCGTGAGTTCGTCCGCGAGATCACCGGTTCCGATGTTGAACTGGGGCGAAGAGAACCGATTGAAGGACCACTGGAACTGGGCGCTGGGGATGACGAACGCCATCCACGCCTGTCGGCGCACCCAGTCGGCGTCTCCTACCTGTCGGAGGGCCGCCACGTAGTCGGGATCGACGTTGGCCGCCAGCTGAAGGGCCTGGGCGAGCGTGACCGTCATGACCGAATCGGGAGCCGCTTGCTCGACCGGTACCTCTCCGAGCGAAGACAGACCACCGCCGAGCAGATCGTCGGCCGCCGCCGGGCCGGGCAGGGCAGTGGCCAGTTGCGCCGGGGACGCAACAGGGACCGAGAGGGCGACGACGGTCGCCAGGGCCCACAGGGTCGGGATCGCGCGCCGCCGCCTCATGACGCCTCCACCTCCATTCCGATTGGATCGATCGGGGCGACCCCTGTCTTTCGGCCTCGGAGACGCGCCCCGAGCGCATCGAACAGCGTATACACGGCCGGCACGAGGTAGAGCGTGAGCGCGGTCGAAAAGACCAGGCCCCCGACTACGGCGTACCCCAGAGGTCGCCGGCTCGCCGCTCCGGCCCCCAGTCCCAGCGCGATAGGCATCAGCGCGAAGATCGTGGCCACCGACGTCATGAGAATGGGACGCAGCCGGATTCGGCCCGCCTCCAGCATGGCCTCGACACTGTCCAGGCCGCGGCCCTTGAGCTGATTCGCGTACTCGACCAGTAGAATGGAGTTCTTGGTCACGATACCGATCAGCAGAATCATGCCGATCTGGCTGAACAGGTTCAGGGTCGAGCCCGCCGCCAGCAGGGTCAGCAGGGCCCCGGTGACGGCCAGCGGCACCGCGAGCAGCACGGTGAGCGGGTGTATCAGCGACTCGAACTGTGCCGCCAGCACCATGTACACCACGATCAGTGCGAGGACGAACGCGAAATAGAGCGCGTTTCCACCTTCTTCGAGTTCGCGGGACTCACCCGCCAGGGCGGTCGTGCTGCCCGGGGGGAGTACCTCGGCCGCGGCCGCATTCAGCGAATCGATCGCCTGTCCCAGGGCCAGCCCCGGCTGCAACGCCGCGGTGAGGGTGAACGACGGCACCCGGTCGAAGTGGTTGAGCTGGCGCGGTCCGATTCCCTCTTCCACGCGCGCCACCGCGTCCAGGGATACGAGACTGCCCTGTCTGCCGCGCACATAGATACCGGACATGTCACCGGGCGTCGCTCGCTCGCCTGGCTCGAGCTGCACGATGACGTCGTACAGCTTGTTCTCCCGCGTAAACGTGCTGACACGCTGCCCGCCGAGCAGGGCCTGCAGGGAGTTGGACACGTCGGCGATGGCGACCCCGGCGTCCTCCGCCCGGTCCCGCTCGTAGCTGACCGTGAGCTCAGGCTTGTTGACCCGAAGGTTGGTGTCGACGTTGAGCAATCCGGGGATCTGCCGGGCACGCGCCGTCATCCGATCCATCGCCACGGCCAGCGAATCGAAATCCGGGTGCCGTACCACGTAGTTGACCGGACTGCCGAAGCCGATGGCCGCCGGAGCGCTGGCGAAGGCGAACACTCCCGGGATGGCGAACAACTGCGGCCGGATCTCGGCGAGGACCTCGTCCACGCTCCGCTCCCGTTCTGCCCAGTCAGCCAGGCGGGCGAATATGATCCCGCTGTTCACTGCCCCGAAGAAGCCCGTGATGCTGAAGTAGCTCTCGACTTCGGGAACGCGGGCCAGAATCTCATCGACCTGCATCTGGTAGCCCTGCGTGTACTCGAGTGAGGCTCCTTCGGGTGCCACCAGGAAGGTGACGATGGCGCCCCGGTCCTCGGGTGGAAGAAACTCACGCTCCAACCGGGTGAACACGAAGACGGCAAGCAGGACCGATGCGACTCCAGCCGATACCACGAGCAGCCGGTGGTGGATCGCTATTGCCAGAGTGCGGCGGTACAGGGTCGCGATTCCCTCGAAGGTGCGCTCGAAAACCAGGAACAGCTTACCGTGTGACGCCGGAACCCGAAGGATTTTCGCGCTGAGCATCGGGGTGAGCGTCAGGGCCACGAAACTCGATACGATCACCGCGCCCGCGAGAGCGATACCGAACTCGTTGAACAGGCGTCCTGCCGTGCCCTGCAGGAACGCGAGCGGCGTAAACACTGCCACCAGGGCCACCGTGGTCGCGATGACGGCGAACGCGATCTCCCGCGTGCCCTTGATGGCGGCCGACGTCGGGTCTTCGCCCAGTTCCTCCTGGTGCCGGTAGGCGTTCTCCATGACGATGATGGCGTCATCCACGACGATCCCGATCCCCAGGATGAGCGCCAGCAACGTGAAGTTGTTGATCGTGAAGCCCAGGGCGTACAGGACCGCGAAGGCGGCCATGATCGACGTCGGAATGGCCAGTCCCGGAATGATGGTCGCCCGGAAATTGCGCAGGAAGACGAAGATGATGAACACCACCAGGATCGCCGCCAGGACGAGAGTTTCCTCGGCCTCCTGGATCGACCGCCGGACGAACAGGGCCTGGTCGAAGCCTATGTTCAGCGAGATTCCCGGTGGAAGCGTAGCTTCGATCGCCGGGATCTCGGCCCGAACCGCGTCGGACACTTCGATCAGGTTCGCCTTGGACTGGCGAACCACGCCGACGGCGACGGCCGACTCACCGTTATACCGCAGCGACCAGCGATCATTCTCCGCCCCGAGCTCTACGCGAGCGAGATCCCTGAGCCGGATCACCTGACCGTCGGCGCTGGATACCACGAGAGCGCCGAACTCGTCGGGGGTCTTCAGTTCGCCGAGGGAGCGCACCGTGAACTCCCGCCTCTCGGACTCGATGCGACCCGCCGGCACCTCCACGTTCCGAGACCGGATGGCGGCGATCACGTCCTGCACGGTGAGCCCTCGCGCCGCGAGCTCCCTTGTTTGGAGCCACACGCGCATCGCGTACCGGCGTTCGCCGGCGATCTGGGCGCGGCCGACCCCGGGAAGCGACTGCAGGCGTCGCTTGACGATCCGATCCGCGATGTCGGAGAGCTGCAGAAGGTCGTAGTTTTCGCCGGCCACGGCCATCCACATGAAGGGCTGAGCGTCCGCTTCCTGCTTGGCCACCACCGGCTCGAGGATGTCCTGCGGCAGGCGTCCGCGAACCCGGGCGACTTTGTCTCGAACGTCCTGGGCGGCCAGCTCGAGGTCACGGTCGAGGGTGAACTCGATCGTGATGTTGCTGCTCTGTTCCCCGCTCGATGATGTCAGCGTCCGGACGCCGGGAAGGGTGCTGAGCTCTTCTTCGAGAATATCCGTCACGGTGGTTTCCATCACGCGCGGATTGGCCCCACGCAGGAACACCGACACGGAGACGATGGGCGGGTCGACGTCCGGCAATTCCCGAACGGAGAGCCGGGTGAAGCTCAGGAGCCCGAACAGAACCAGGGCCGCCGCGACCATGCTCGTGAGCACGGGCCGGCGAATCGATGTATCTGAGAGTATCAACGCTTCCTCACCACAGATGACCAGACCGACGTTCAGACCTTGTTACAACACGTCCCGGCTTTGTTCCGTTGTGATTGGCGCAACGGAGCACAAGGATCGCAAAGATGAGGGTGAAAGGGAAGAACTGGCCTGGTGGGTCCGCTTGCGGGTCAGCCCAGTTCGAGCTGCGCCTGTGCGGGCTCGGGCGAAGGCGGGGCGGGGACTGCGGGCTCGTCCCGCTCCGGTGGACTGGTACTCTCACGATCCTGATCGCGGGATTCGGGTACCGGTTCGGGCGCCACGGGCCGTTCCGCCGTGGCCAGGTCGAGGTCCGGCCGGATTCCGAGATGGTCGAGCACGAGCCGATCCTGCGTCGTCACGATCACCTGCCGGTCCGTCGCGAGCCTCTGCAGCAGGTCCCACACCTCGCGTGATCGCACCTCGTCGAGGTGCGTGAAGGGCTCGTCCACCAGCAGCGGATGGCGGGTACCGTCGCCCGCTAGGAAGTCGGCGGCGCCGAGGCGGATCGCCAGCAGCACCACGTGCTTCTCCCCGAAGCTGAGAGGCGGAGAGTCCAGCGTCACCTCGCGGCCGGCTACGCCCACACGGGCGGTTGCCAGGTCCCCCACCGCCGTCACCGGACCGAGCTGGCCCCCGGACAGCTCGTCGAGCCTCCGGTTGACCGCCGTGAGGAGTCGGTCCTGGTCCGTCGCCCGAAATTCCTCGTAGGAGTCGCGGACGAGCTCCCACGCGAAGCGCCGGGCCTCCACCTCAGACTCGGCCTCGAGGACGCGGCCACGCAACCCTGCCAGCTGCTCCTCGAGCGCGAACACGTCCTCGGAGGCCCGGTCCAGGTCCCGGATCTCGAGAGTGAGGCGGGTATGCTCCTCACTGAGAGCATCTCTCCGGGCTCGTCGATCGTCGCGAGCCGACTCCACCGCGGGGACGGTAGGATCGACGCCTTCGGGAAGCAGGGGGGTCGAGGGCTGCTCCTCGAGTCGCAGCTGGACCCTGGCCACGGCCGTACGGGCCGCTTCCCGCGCTGCATCCAGCCGACGACGGACGTCTTCGCCACCTGGATCGACGGACGTCGCCGGGTCGAGAAGCCGGGCGGCGCGCTCCGCGGCTTCGCTC